>CANRVK010000051.1 GCA_947643285.1 uncultured Eubacteriaceae bacterium | reverse complement strand
ACAGCCTCTATATTCTTGAGTCCACTTCTCTCTATATTCTCTTGAATGAAATTCACTTTATTTTTGCTTAAATCTCTCGCTTCCACATGTCCGGTAGAATTTAATTTTTCCGCAATATGAATACTCTTTCCACCCGGAGCAGCACACACATCAAGGACAAAATCTCCTTTTTTCACCCCACACTTTTCTGCTACCATCATGGAATTTATATCCTGCACACTGATAAGACCTTCCCGAAATGCCTCTAATCCCTCTAAATAATCATATCCTGATATTCTCAAAGCATAATCAGGATAGGAACACTCCTCTACCACCACACCCTCTTTTTCTAACATCTGTCTTATCTCTTCTTTTGTCCTCTTTCCAATATTACACCTCACACTAATTCCCAGCTCCTCTCTATAAGAAGCTTCTAACATCTTTCGTGCCTTTTCTATTCCGTACTGTTCTATCCACTGTCTAACAATCCATTCTGGTGTAGAATAAAAAACAGATAAATACCATGTACTTTCTTTTTTCTCATCTGGATACTGAATACTATCTTTTCTTCTTTCTATCGTGCGCAAAATCCCATTGACAAACCCCTTTAAATTCTTAAATCCTTTTTTCTCCGCCAATTTCACTGCCTCATTACAGGCGGCTGATTCCGGCACACCATCCATATATAAAATCTGGTATAAACTGAGTCTTAAAATATTTCGGATAACTGGTTTCATTTTTTCTGTAGGCACACTAGAAAATTGATTCAAAATATAGTCTAACGTAATAATCCTTTCTATCGTCCCTTCCACCAATCTGCTCAAAAATGCTCTGTCCTGTTTTTCTAAATATTGATACTTCTTTAAAACCTGAGCCAGCACCAAATGGCTCATCTTTCCCTTTTCCATAATTTCTATGATGCTAAGTAAAGCAATTTCTCGAATATTTATTTTAGTCATTGCCACCTCTTCTTCCGAATAATAAAATCAATCGCAATAATTGTAAAATAGAAGATGCTGCTCCTGCAACATAAGTGAGCGCCGCTGCCTGCAGCACCTTTTTTGTCTGGTCAACTTCCTGTCCATATAAAATCCCATTTTCTCCCAAAAGCCGAACCGCTCTTTTAGAAGCATCAAATTCTACTGGAAGTGTAACCAACTGAAACAATACCGCAAAAGAAAATAATATAATTCCAATCGTAATTAAAGTATGATTCCAGCTCAAAATCACCCCTAATAAAATTAAAGGCCATGACAATTTTGATCCAATATTCGCAATCGGAACAATATTAGACCTTAGCTGCAGCGGTGCATAACCCTTCGCATGTTGAATCGCGTGTCCACATTCATGAGCAGCAACTCCTACCGCAGCTACAGAACTAGATCCATAAGTCGCATCCGAAAGACGCAATACTTTATTCTTCGGATCATAATGATCTGTTAAATTCCCCGAAATATGCTCTATCCGCACATCATAAATCCCATTGCTGCGCAATAACTTATCTGCCGCCTGTGCCCCTGTCATTCCACTTGCACTGTGTACTCTGGCATATTTTTGAAATGTAGAATTTACTTTTGCAGACGCCGCCATACAAATGATCACGCCAATTAAAACTAAAATATAAGTAGCATCAAACCCATAATAAGCACTCACTAACATAACCAATCATTCTCCTCTCTATCAGATTCCCAAAACCATTCCCTCTTCTAATTTATGACCATTTAAAAAATCCTTCACAGGCACTCTTTTCTTTCCCTCTAACTGTACCTCTTTTAAAACCAAGATTCCTTTTCCTGTCTGAACCCAAATCTCCATCTCATCTATACTGAAATCTTTTTCTATCTTCAACACCTCTCCACATTGCGCCTCTTTTCCCTCTATTTCCTTTTCTATTCTCGCCCTCCAAATCTTTAATGTCTTTCCACCCAAATAAGTATAAGCACTCGGCCAACTATTCAGTCCTCTTATCAGTCGTTCAATCCGAACCGCATCCTGACTCCAATCAATACAGCCCATCTCCTTTGTCAACATCTTCGCATAAGTAGACAAAGAATCATCTTGTTTCTCCCGAACAGCCGTATTATCTTCCAACTCTTTTAACACATCTAAAATCAGCTTTCCACCCAAAGCAGCCAATTTATCATGTAAACTATCCGCTGTTTCTCCATCATAAGCTTCATTAGAAATCTCAATTTTTACCTTCTTAATCATATCACCAGTATCCAAGCCCTTTTCCATATACATAGCCGTGACTCCGGTTTCTTTTTCTCCATCTATCACAGCCCATTGTATCGGAGCTGCTCCTCTATATTTAGGAAGTAAAGAAGCATGTACATTAATACACCCATACTTCGGCATATTTAAAATACTCTCCGGCAGAATCTGTCCAAATGCCACCACGATAATCACATCCATCTCCATTCCCCGCAGAGTTTCTATAAACTCAGAATCCCTCACCTTTATCGGCTGAAATATCGGTATATTCGCCTCTAATCCTGCCTTCTTTACCGCTGAAAACTGCTGTTCCTTTCCTCTCCCTTTTGGTTTATCCGGCTGTGTCACAATTCCCACCACCTCATGCTCAGAAGCGATAAGCTCTTTCAATGTAGGCACAGAAAACTCCGGTGTTCCCATAAAAACAATCCTCATAGAATCCCTCCTATTTCTAAATTTTCCCCCTTCAAAAAAATAAATATTCCCTTTTCTTCTCACAATCAGATCCAAACTTTAAACAAAAAAATCCAAAAAATACCCCTCCCCTTCTTTATTATAAAACATCAACTCCCTTCCCCCAGAATAGCCAACAAACTAGCACAGGGAAGGACGTCTTCCAAAAGAAGCCCCCTTGGAAGACGTCGGCACTTAATAAGCAAACCCGCAAGAAGCGGGATTTGCGAATTTAGGGCACGTTACGTCTGGAACGGAGCGAAAGCGCGGCTTCGCTGGAAGACTTCCTTCCCTGTGCGATCCCTTCATTTCAAAATCCTCACTCCTGCTCCTCTTCCTCTTCCTCTGAATCCCTTCCATAATATTTATCTGTATCCATAACTTCACTTTCCGCCTTATCAATATATAAAACCCCTTCTAAATGATCACATTCATGACAAATAGCCCTCGCTAAAAGCCCTGTCCCCTCTATCACAATCTCATTCATATCTCTATCAAAACCCTTCACTTTAGCATAATTAGGTCTTGTCACAGTAGCAGTTTTTCCGGGAATACTCAAACACCCTTCTCCCCCTGTCTGAGATCCACTCGTTTCTAAAATAACAGGATTCACCAGCACAATCGGTCCATGTTCATCTCCTACATCAATCACCACAATACGTCTTAAAATTCCCACTTGAGGAGCAGCTAACCCCACTCCACTTGCCTCATACATGGTTTCCAACATATCATCAATTAGTATACGAAGTTTTGGTGTCATTTCTGTGATTTCTCTGCATTTTTTTCTTAAAATTTCATCATTTTCTATTCTAATATTTCTAATCGCCATTTTTTCCTCTTTTCCGCACAATCTCATCTGTGCTTAATACGTATTCATTGGGTTAAAATCAAACTGCACTTGCACATCTGCTTCCATCTGTGCCTGCTCTGTCTTCACTTCTAATATATCCTTTATCTTTTTCAATTGATTTCCCGATTTTGACTTACTCTCTTTTAAATATAATATTTTTCGATAAAAATCTTGTATCTTAGATACTGTAGCATCTGCCGGACCGATGATTAAAATTCGATACTCCACACAATATTTCTCTGCCGTGTCTTTCAAAAGTTCTGCCATTTTCTCACAAGCTTCTAAATCTTTAGAAGAAATTAAAATCGCCAAGAGATCTCCCACAGGAGGATACCCCAACAATTTCCGATACAGAATCTCCTTTTCATAAAACTTACGATAATCTTGAGTAGCAGCAGTTTCTATACTGTAATGCTGCGGACTATATGTTTGTATCACCACTTCACCAGCTAATTGTCCTCTCCCCGCTCTTCCTGCCGCTTGTGTCAATAGCTGAAATGTCCTCTCTGACGCTCTATAATCATTCGCATAAAGTGACATATCTGCTGCTAACACTCCCACCAGCGTCACAAACGGAAAATCATGTCCCTTCACTATCATCTGTGTCCCGATTAAAATATCCGCCTCTCGCCTAGAAAAAACGCTCAATATCTTTTCATGCCCGTCTTTTCCTGCCGTAGTATCCGAATCCATTCTGAGCACTCGTGCTGTCGGAAATTCTCTTTTCACAGCCGCTTCCACTTTTTGTGTTCCTGTTCCAAATGCTGCAATATAAGGAGAACCGCAAAAAGGACACGATTTCGGCAATGGAATCTGATATCCACAGTAATGACATTGTAACGTTCCATCATTATGTGCTGTCAAGCTGACATCACAGTGTGGACAGCGAATGGGATTCCCACAAGAACGACAAGAAACAAATCCTGCATAACCTCTTTTATTCATAAACAATAATATTTGCTGTTTTTTATTCAGTCTGTCCCAAATAAGTTGTTTTAATTGATTACTAAACATGGATTTATTTCCATTTTTTAATTCCTCTCGTAAATCCACCACAAATACAGAAGGCATCTCTCTTTCATTCACTCTGTTTTTCAATTCAAACAGCTTATATTCTCCCTGTATCGCACGGTAAAAAGCCTCTATAGAAGGCGTAGCAGAACCCAGCAGCACAGAAGACCCTGTGAGTTTCGCCAACTCTATCGCTGTTTCTCTCGCATGATATTTAGGCACATTTTCACTTTTATAACTGCTCTCATGTTCTTCATCTATAATAATGAGTCCCAACTCAGAAAAAGGAGTAAAAAGTGCAGAACGAGGTCCTATCATAATAGAAATTTCCCCTTTCTTCGCACGTTCAAACTGATCAAACCTTTCCCCTTGAGACATTCTAGAATTTAAAATAGACACTTTATTCCCAAATCGCTTATAAAAACGGTGTACCGTCTGATAGGTCAATGCAATTTCTGGTATCAGAACAATCGCCTGCTTTCCCATAGAAATAACATTCGCTATAATCTCCATATACACTTCTGTCTTTCCACTCCCTGTTACTCCATGTAACAAATAAGTTTTACGAACTCCATTTTTATAATCTGTCAAAAATTCATCTGCTATTCTCTTCTGATCTGATGTCAAAACAAAATGATAATCCACTTCCTCTTTTTGATAAACACTAGGATTTCGATAGATATTCTCTGAAACTATTTCAATCGCCCCAGCCTCTTGTACTCCCCTTATCGTAGCCGGAGCTATATGCTGTTCCTTCGTCAGCTCTTCATAAGAAACCCTTTCTTCTTCTATGAGAATAGCCAACAACTTAGCCTTTGCCTTATTCCTCTTTTCCCATTCCTTTTTCTGTTCTCCCGCCGCCTCTTTAGAAATTTTTAGCCTTATATATCTTTCCTCTTTCCCTTTTACCTTCTTTTTCACCGGCACTACTGTTTTTAATGCCTGATTCATAGTAGATCCATAAGTTTCTTTCAGCCACCAAGCTAATTGTATCATACGTGTTTCAATCGTGGTACTATTTTTTACAACTCCAATTAATTCTTTTATTTTTTCTATCGGATATTGTGTTGTTTCCGAAAAACTAATGATATATCCTTTTATCTTTCTATTTCCATTACCAAAAGGAATTTCCACTTGACTTCCAATTTTAATCTGCTGCTTTAAGTGTTCTGGTATTCTATATTGAAAAATCCTATCTAATTTTTCAAAAGAAATATCCACAATCACATCTGCATACATAAAAATCCCTCCCGGCTCTTTTATTATGATACAAATTCATCTTCCCTTTCTATTTTTTTAGCAGTGCTTCTGCCACTTGATTAAGCGCCATTCCCCTTGATCCCTTACAAAGGATCACATCTCCCATTTTCAAATTTCCCCTTACATATTCTATCATTTCCTCTCTATCCCTAAAATGAATCGCGATCCCTCTCCCTTTCTGCACTTTTTCATAAGCCCTTTTTATCTCCAAAGACAGCTCCCCAAATGTGAGCAAAACATCCACCCCACAAGAAGCCGCAAAATCACCTACTTCTCTATGATACTCTCTTTCTTTTTCTCCTAATTCCAACATATCTCCCAAGACAGCGATTTTCCTTCCCTTCTTTGGATATTCCACCAACACACGAATCCCCGCTTTCATAGAATCCGGATTCGCATTATAAGAATCATCAATAATCGTATAATCATCAAGTTCATAAACCTGCTGCCGCATTTTTATTCCCTCAAAATGGCTCAATTTTTCTGCTGCCTCTTTCATAGAAACTCCCGATAAATGCGCACATCCTAACGCCGCCATCGCATTTACCACATTATGAATCCCCGGCATACTGAGAAAAACAGACACCCTCTCTTCTTCATATACCGCTTCAAACACCGCTTTTCCATCTACAATCCGAATATTCTCCGCCCTGAAATCACAATCCTTGGCTGTTCCAAAATAATAAACCTTTTGCTCTGCTTTTCCCCTCTGCTCTCTTAAAAGTTCATCATCTCCATTTAACAAAAGAATCCCTTCTTTTTTCATTCCCTTTGTGATAGCCATTTTTTCTTTACAGATATTTTCCTTTGTTTTTAACTGCTCAATATGAGCCACTCCAATACAAGTGATAACTGCCATGTCAGGATGCACCATCGCAGTGAGCCTTTCCATCTCTCCAAACTCACTCATTCCCATCTCCAATACAGCAATCTGTTCCTTTTCAATTTCTGTCAACATCACAGGAACTCCTACTTGACTATTCTGATTCCCCTTGGTCTGATACACAGATAAACCAGCAGATAAAGCACAAGCAATCATAGCTCTTGTAGTCGTCTTTCCCACACTCCCAGTCACCCCAATGATAGGAAGACTTAATTTTCTTCGATAATATGCCCCTATCGCCTGTAATGCCTTTTTCGTATCATCTACTTCTATCCAAAGCCTATCCTCCCCTTCCGGAAAAATAGAAAAATTTTTAGAATGAGTTTTATCTATTAACGTCGCACAAGCACCATTTTTCAAAGCACTCTCTATAAATCCATGTCCATCTACCTTTTCTCCAATGATGGGCACATATAAGGTATTTTCTTCTATCTTTCTAGAATCAAAACTTATATGAAAGATAGGAATATCACTCTTTCCATTTATCAGCCTTCCCGAAGTCGCTTCTAAAATATCCTTTCCTGTTATTCCAAGCATTTCCCTTTCCCTTTCTTTCATTTATTCTTAATACAATTACTATTCCCTACGTGTTTGTATCTTTGTTTCATTTCACATAAGAAAGTTAATTTTCCGCAAAAGGCAGGGGACTATTCCAACGAAGCCGCGCTCCCGCTCCGTTCCAGACGTAACGGACACTAAATTCGCAGCTTCGCTTCCCCGCGAAACTGCTCATCAAGTGCCAACGTCTTCCAAGGGGCTTCTTTTGGAATAGTCCCCTGCCTTCCGCTAGTTTTTCGGCTTTTCTACAAATAGGAAACCCTTCACATCTATCATAAATATCTTATTTATCCCTCATTCTTTTTGTTACCACAATAAAATAAATGAATTTCACCTACCATTTACATCTTTCCATTTTAATATTATAGCATAATTTTACACTATCGCAAATTAATATCACACTCAATAATTTCACAAAATGAAACAGCCGTCTAAAATTTTAAGGATTAACCTCATATCAGCTAGTCGTAAAATACTATTTTTACAATTCATCTTCCCATTGATAGAAATAAAGGCATTTTTTACTATTTTATGTTAAATCAGCATATATCACAATATTGTTTCATAGAGATAAAGTAACGCCTGAACGGTGCTATTGCGCAAGCAGACCCTTGGAAGACGTTGGCACTTAATGAGCAGTTCCGCAAGGAGCGGGGCTGCGAATTTAGTGTCCACTACGTCTGGAACGGAGCGAGAGCGCGTCTGCATGTGCATAGCACCGTTCAGAAGTGAACCTTTCGCGACCATGAAACACAAAAACAAGAACAAATCTTCTCATTTTTTTAAATCTTCTAAAATCTCCTTTATCACTACTCTCTCATCAAATGGATATCTCACTCCCTTAATTTCTTGATAGTCTTCATGCCCTTTTCCAAATAAAACAATAATATCCCCATCTTGTGCATGTTCGATACTATAACGAATCGCTTCTTTTCTATTCGGAATTTCTATATAATTTCCATGGCTCTTTTCCATACCTATTTTGATATCTTTTATAATATCTTCCACTTCCTCAAATCTGGGATTATCTGCGGTTAAAATAGAAATATCCGCATATTTTCCCGCTATTTCCCCCATATCATATCTTCTTAATTTAGAGCGATTCCCACCAGCACCAAACACACATACTAGCCTTCCCGGTTCATATTCTAATATCGTAGTCAACAAACTCTCTGTGCTCATTGCATTATGTGCATAATCAATAATCAGATGCACTTTATCTGAAACATTCATGGTTTCCATTCTCCCACGGACTGCCATATGATACATTGCCTCTTTGATGTCTTCTTCTTTCACTCCTTCTAAATAAGCAACACATATCGCTCCCAACGCATTATAAGCATTAAATCTGCCCATACAGCCCACTTTCAAATCCATCTCATATCCTCCGCTTATATGAAAGGATATCCCGATAAATCCCTGCTCTCTGATACAGCGCACATCACTTCCTTTTAAAATCGTAGTTCCTTCTATTTCTTTTGACATCAGACCAAATGTCTTTTTCTCACAAGTATGATTTTTTAATACTTCCTCCCATTTTTCATCATCTTGATTTAAGATCCCTATTCGACAGCGCTGAAATAACTGACTCTTATAAAAAAGATACTCTTCAAAATCCTTATGTTCTCCTTCTCCGATATGATCCGGAGATATATTTGTGAACAGCCCATAATCAAATTCCATGCCTTCTACCCGAAAAGTCTTAAATGCCTGTGAAGAAACTTCCATCACCACATGAGTGATATTCTCATCTGCCATTTGACGCAATATTTTCTGTAATTCATAGGATTCAGGGGTAGTGTTTTTGGTTTCTATTTTTGTATCTTTATAAAATGCACCTATTGTTCCTATAATTCCAACCTTTTTTCCTGCTTTTTCTAAAATAGCTTTGGTCATATAAGCGGTCGTTGTTTTTCCTTTTGTGCCTGTAATCGCTATGGTAGTCATCTGCTTTGCCGGATATTGAAAATAAGCCGCTGAAAGAATAGCTAATGCTTTTCTGGTATTTTCTACTTCTATGATAATATGATCTTTATAAAGTTCTTCTTCTATTTTATGTTCTACTAAAATAGCTTTTGCCCCTTTTTCTAAGGCTTCCTTTGCATAAATATGAGCATCTAATTTCGCTCCCACCAGACAGACAAACAGGCAGCCCTCCTGCACTTTTCTAGAATCATAAATAATATCTGTGATATCAGCTTCCTCTATATTTTTTTGACATTGGTAAGATAATTCTTTTAATAATTCTTTTAATTTCATAATTGCTCTCCTAATTATTTTCTTTTATCCATCTTTCAAATTCTTCCATATCCATTAATATTTTTCTGGGTTTTGTTCCTTCTTCTGGTCCTACTACTCCCGCTTCAGTGAGTTGATCCATAATTCTCGCTGCTCGATTAAATCCTATTTTAAATACTCTCTGCAACATTCCAATAGAAGCTTTTTCTTTTTCAATGATAAAGTGTCCCGCTTCTATAAAGTAATCATCTCTCTTTTTGTCTATATTATTTGTTCCTTCTAAAAAGCTATTTTCTGTCATTTTACTTGTGATTTCTTCATTATAATTTGCCACTGCCTGTTTTGATAAAAAGTCCACTACCATGCTGACCTCTTTGTCTGAAACAAATGCGCCTTGTACTCGAATAGGCTTTGGATAGCCAGATGGATAAAATAACATATCTCCTTTTCCCAGCAGTTTTTCTGCTCCATTCATATCAATGATAGTTCTAGAATCCACTCCAGAAGATACAGAAAAGGCGATTCTAGAAGGCACATTTGCTTTGATAAGACCTGTGATGACATTGACAGATGGTCTTTGTGTCGCAATTACCAGATGTATCCCAGCAGCACGCGCTAATTGCGCCAGACGGCAGATAGCTTCTTCTACTTCTCCCGGCGCTACCATCATAAGATCTGCTAATTCATCTATGATAATCACTATCTTAGGCATTTTGGAAGGTTTTTCCTCTCCTTCTATTTCTTTTATACTCTCTATTTTATCATTATATCCTTTTAAATCTCTCACATTAACATCTGCAAATTTTTTATATCGCTCTGTCATTTCTGCCACTGCCCAGTTTAAAGCAGCAGATGCTTTTTTAGGATCAGTGACAACTGGTATCATTAAATGAGGAATCCCATTATAGACACTCAATTCTACGACTTTGGGATCAATCATAATCAGTTTTACTTCATCTGGCATCGCTTTATATAAAATGCTCATGATCAGGGTATTAATGCAAACTGATTTTCCAGAGCCTGTTGCTCCTGCGATTAAGAGATGGGGCATTTTGGCGATATCAGCAACGACCGTTTGTCCTCCGATATCTTTTCCCACCGCAAAAGTTACACGGGAAGAAGAATTTTGAAATTCTTTTGATTCTAATAAATCTCGCAGCATCACTGTCAAATTCTCTTTATTTGGCACTTCAATTCCTATTGCTGCTTTTCCGGGAATAGGAGCTTCAATACGGATATCTGCGGCGGCAAGATTAAGTTTGATATCATCTGCTAATCCGACAATTTTACTCACTTTTACACCCTGTTCTGGCTGTAATTCATATCGGGTGACAGATGGTCCGCAGCTCACATTGGTAATGGTAACACCCACTCCAAAATTTTGTAATGTGTTTTGCAGTTTTTGTGCTGTCTTTTGAATTTCAGAATTTTTATCATGATTTATATCGAATCCTTGCCCTCGTTTTAATAATGTCAAGGAAGGCAGTTCATAGACCTCTGATTCGCTCTCTTCTTCTATGGTTTGCCTTTGATTCTCTGACATATTTTGAGGCTCTTGTTCCTCTTTTTGGGCTTGCTGCTTCTCTTCTTCTAAACTCATATGTTCTGATGAAATTGGTTCTCTTTCTGAACTATCTTCGTTTGATGGCTTTTTCTTTTCGTTCTTTTTCGGTTCTTCTTTTATTTCTGGCTCAATTTTCTTCTCTGCTCTTTTCTTTAATTCTCTTAAAGAAACCTCTTTTTTGGGTTCTTCTATCATCTCCGATATATCAACAGTATAATCAAAGACTTCTTCTGGTATGGAAGAGCGAGCAAACTCTGGTGAAAAAACGGCTGTTGTTGGATCTATTGCAGATGTTTTTTCTTCTATTGTTGGCATAATTTCTCGCTGCGTGAAGTCAACTACATTCTGCTTTTGTTTCTTGGATTTTGATTCTGCTTGTTTTTCCCCATTCATAGGAAGAGTCAGATCTAGCTCATCACTTTCTTGATAATCATAAGTAATTTCTTTGATATCATTCTGTTTTTTCTCAGGTTCTTCTAACTCAGTGAGAGAAACTCCTTTCCGTTTCTTAGTAGGAGGCTGTTCTTTTGGTTTATTTTTTACCACATGTTCTTGTGTTTTTCTATTTTTGGCTCGAAGCTGATTCGCATCTTTTCTGCGCACTGCATCTTCTCTTGCCGTTTTATAGACTTTACTGCTGCCTTTTTTCACACCATTAATGATGGATTTTTCTGTAATTAACACACAGCTTACGATTATCGCTATTGCTACAACAATATAACTGCCTACTGTGCCTAAAAGGGGACAAAATATTTTACTTAAAATTCCTCCTATCAGCCCTCCCCCTTTATGTGATTTACTCGCTATCGCATAGTAACTAAAGAACTCTGTCTTTTTATCGAATGGAACAGTTATCATCTCTAACAGCATACAAATAAATAGATACAAGCAAATAGAAGAAATAAATTTTATCATCACTTTTTGATTATATCCATTTGAAATTAAAAAAGCAGCGCCTAAAAATAAATAGATGGGAAATACATAAGCGCTCATGCCAAAAATTCCAAACATGATATTGCTCAACATTTTTCCGAAAGCTCCACAGATGCCGAAGTTGCTGAGTGCTAATAAAATTGCTGCTGCTAAAATGAAAAGAAGTACCACTTCTTTTTTCATGGCACTATCATAGTGTTCCTCTGATGTATATGTACTGCCTCTCTTTTTCGTACTGACACCACTTGTCTTCTTAGAAGACTTTGTAGCCTTTTTCTTTACGGTTTGAGCCAAAGCCGCCCCCTCCTAACACACTTCTTATTTATGTATTCTTCCTATTTCTTTACACACGTTTTATTTTACTATGTATTTTTGTTTAATTCAATACAAAATTTCAAAAAAAGCAAACATCTGTTCTTTTATAGTGGTTTTCCTGCTAGTACTTCTTTATAATCCTGATAATTTTTTTCTAATAGAGTCGGTGTGTCTAATCCATAAGGACATTTACTCTTACATTGATTACAATGCATACACTCTTCTATTTTTTTCATTTTCTTTTGGACTTCTTCTGTAAGTTGTAACTGGGAAGGGGAGCGACGCAGTAATAATGACATTCTGGCACAATTATTGATTTCAATTCCAACTGGACAAGGCATACAATAGCCACACCCTCTGCAAAATTCTCCTAATAATTGTTTTCTGTCTTCTTCTATGATATGTCTTATTTCTTCTGTCATTTCTGGCGGAGTTTGGATATAAGAAATAAATTCATCTAATTCTTTTTCTCTTTGGATACCCCAGATCGGCAATACTTGTTGATATTGTGCTAAAAATGCATAGGCAGCTCTAGAATCTGTAATTAACCCTCCTGATAATGCCTTCATAGCAATAAATCCCATTCCTGCTTCCTCACATTTTTCTACTATCTCAATATCTTTTGACGTGGCGAGATAGCAAAATGGAAATTGTAATACTTCATATAGTCCAGATTCAATCGCTTCTTTTGCTACTTTAAGGCGGTGATTTGTGATCCCAATATGTCTGATTTTCCCCTGTTGTTTTGCCTCTAGCATGGCTTCATATAATCCGCTTCCATCGTTTGGTTTTGGGCAAAAAGAGGGATTATGAAATTGATAAAGATCGATGTAATCTGTTTGAAGATTATGGAGTGAAACTTCTAAATCCTTCCAGAAGGCTTCTGCTGTTACAGCGGCTGTTTTGGTTGCAATATAGACCTTATCTCGAACTTCTTTTAACGCTTCTCCTAACTTCTCTTCACTGTCTGTATAAAAACGAGCGGTATCAAAAAAATTTATGCCATTTTGATAGGCTTTTTGTATCAAGCAGATAGCTGCTTCTTTGGAAATTCTTTGGATTGGCAATGCGCCGAATCCATTTTTATTCACTGTGATATTTGTTTTACCTAATGTAACTGTTACCATCTTTCATTCTCTCCTTGTTGTTATATTTTTATTTTGATTTTTTAAGTATTAGTGTAAAAATGGAATTTTTGCATATAATAAGAGCAATAGGAAAATTAGGGTTACTGATATGAGTAAAAAGTATACCTAATTTTAAGTAAGTAAAAATATTATATCATGTATAGTTTTATTAGGGAAGGGTGATTTCTATGAAACGAATCTGGAATATGTTCCGATTTTTGATCTTTAGCAGCGTTTTTTCCTTTCTTTTAGCTTCTCTTTTTCATTTTGCTTATGATTTTTTTGGACAAGGATTACTATTTGGTTTTTTCTTTCCGACGAATGAAAGCGTATGGGAGCATTTGAAGTTGGCGTTTTATCCTACTATTATTGTATGGCTATTTCTTTCTAATTCCCTTTCAGGAGCTATTTCTGTGAGCAGTTATAGTACATTGATTAGTATATTTGTGGTTTTATTTGGGTATTATGGGTTGAAATATGGATTTAAGTTAGAGGGGTTATGGGTGGATTTGGTTCTCTTATTTGTGGGGATATTTTTAGGACAATGTTTGGGGGTTTTGATGAAAAAGAAATATCCGGGAAAGCATTTGTTTTTTTCGCTCAGCCATGTATTGTTATGGGGATTGGTATTCGCGTTTTTTACCCTGCATCCAGCTTTAGAGTTTCCGGTTTTTCAGCCACCGGTTGTAGCTGTAAGGGTGGTAGAAAATGCGGGGAAGTATATGGGGGGATATGTTGTTATGTAAGATGAGGAAATTAGAATGTATTATGGGTTGGGGGGATATGTTGCTGAGTTTCGTTGCTGGGTTTCCGCAGAGGGGAAGGAATGTTCCAACGAAGCCGCGCTCTCGCTCCGTTCCAGACGTAGTGGTACTA
>CANRVK010000050.1 GCA_947643285.1 uncultured Eubacteriaceae bacterium | reverse complement strand
AGCGGTGCGGTTACGCGCCGAGAATTTAGTGTCCGTTACGTCTGGAACGGAGCGAGAGCGCGGCTTCGTTGGAATATCACCTTGCCGCAAGCGGAAACTCAGCCAAAACGTAAAAAAGTAAACATTTAATGGGAAAATATGGGAATTCTTGGGTGACTCTAAAAATTCCTTAAGAAATCTTTAGTTGAACAAATTTTAGTAAGATGTTATAATGTACGCGATAACAAATTATGACAATGGAGGAAAAAAATGAGAACTTATCTGGTAACAGGAGGAGCTGGTTTTATTGGCTCAAATTATATTCATTATATGTTTCAGAAATATGGAGATAGTATTCGCATTATTAATGTAGATTGTTTGACTTATGCAGGAAATTTAGAAAATTTAAAATCTATAGAAAATAGAGAAAATTACACATTTATTAACGCTAATATCTGTGATTCCGAAGCGATAGGTAAGATTTTTGCGGAAAATGAGATTGACAGAGTGGTACATTTTGCAGCAGAAAGTCATGTAGATCGTAGCATAAAAGATCCAGAAATATTTGTGAAGACAAATGTATTAGGGACACTTGTGATGTTAAATGCGGCAAAAGCGGCGTGGGAGTTGGAAGATGGAAGTTTTAAGGCGGACAAGAAGTTTTTGCATGTGTCTACAGATGAGGTTTATGGTTCTTTAGAAGAAGAAGGGACTTTCTTTTATGAAACAACTCCGCTTGACCCTCACAGCCCATATTCTGCGAGCAAGGCTTCTTCTGATATGTTGGTGAAATCTTATATTGATACCTATCATTTTCCAGCTAATATTACGAATTGCAGTAATAATTATGGACCATATCAATTTCCAGAGAAATTAATTCCACTGATTATTAATAATGCATTACAGGGAAAAAAACTTCCCGTTTATGGAGATGGAAAAAATGTGCGTGATTGGCTCTATGTAGATGATCATGCGAAAGCGATTGATATGGTGCAGGAAAAAGGGCGCATTGGGGAAAGATATAATATCGGCGGTCATAATGAAAAACAAAATATTGAAATTATTCATATTATTTTGAAAACATTACAGGAGATGCTCGCAGAAGATGATCCTAGAAGGAAGAATGTCAGTGAGGATTTAATCACTTATGTAGAGGATAGAAAGGGTCATGATAGGAGATATGCTATCGCGCCGGATAAGATAAAAGAAGAGATCGGATGGTATCCAGAAACTATGTTTGAGGATGGTATCCGAAAGACAATCGCTTGGTTTTTTGAAAATGAAGAGTGGATGAAACATGTGACAAGCGGTGATTATCAGAAATATTATGAAGATATGTATGGTGGAAAATAAATAAAGAGTCTGGATTTGGGCATCTTCCTGTGGAAGAAGGACAATTTTGTTAAATAGGAAGATGCTTTTTTGAAGAACAAAAGAAAGGAAGGTCTTATGATGAAAGGGATTATATTAGCAGGTGGTTCAGGAACACGCCTTTATCCTCTCACAAAGGCGGTCAGTAAGCAGATTATGCCAGTATATGATAAGCCGATGATCTATTATCCGTTGTCTACCTTGATGCTGGCTGGGATTCAGGAGATTTTGATCATTTCTACTCCTAGAGATTTGCCAGTTTTTGAGGAATTATTAGAAGATGGTTCTCAACTGGGAATGAAGATTTCTTATGCGGTTCAAGAATATCCTAGAGGATTAGCAGATGCTTTTATTATCGGAGAGGAATTTATTGGAAAGGATAATGTTGCTCTTATTTTGGGAGATAATATATTTTATGGACAGAGTTTTTCAGCGGTGTTAAAAAGAGTGGTGAATAGAATAGAAGAGGAAAAAGGGGCTACTATTTTTGGATATTATGTGAAAGATCCAAGTGAATATGGAGTAGTAGAATTTGATAAAACAGGAAAAGCTATTTCTATTGAAGAAAAGCCGAAATATCCAAAATCAAATTATGCAGTTCCGGGACTTTATTTTTATGATAATGATGTGGTGGAGATCGCGAAAAATGTGAAGCCTTCTAAGAGGGGAGAAATTGAAATCACCAGTGTGAACAATGAATATTTAAGGCGCGGAACATTGCAGGTAGAAACATTAGGAAGAGGTTTTGCTTGGCTGGATACAGGGAATCATGATGCTTTATTAGATGCTTCTGATTTTGTCGCAGCTTTTCAAAAAAGACAGGGATTATATATTTCATGTATTGAAGAAATCGCGTATAAAGCAGGATTTATTACGAAAGAACAGTTGCTGAAATTAGCAGAGCCTTTGATGAAAACTGCATATGGAAAATATTTAGTAGAAGTTTCAGAGGGACTTTAAAAGAGAGAGGTGTTTCAGAGATGGGAAAGATTAAGGTGAGTGACTGCCAAAGAGATGGAGTGGTGATTGAAGGATTAAAAGTGATTGAACCGACTGTTTTTGGAGATGAAAGAGGCTACTTTATGGAAACCTATAATTATAATGATTTTAAAGAAGCTGGAATCGATGTACAGTTTGTGCAGGATAATCAGTCTAGCTCTAAAAAAGGGGTTTTAAGAGGACTTCATTTTCAGATTCAATTTCCACAGGATAAGCTTGTGCGTGTTGTGAGTGGAGAGGTATTTGACGTTGCAGTGGATATGAGGAAAGGTTCTGCTACTTATGGGAAATGGTTTGGAGTTTTATTGTCAGCAGAAAATAAAAAACAGTTATTTATTCCGAAAAACTTCGCTCATGGATTTTTAGTATTATCAGAAAGTGCAGAATTTGCTTATAAATGTACTGATTTCTATCATCCTAATGATGAGGGCGGCATTTTTTATGGTGATCCAGATATCGGGATAGAATGGCCAGTGCCGGAAGGAATGGAATTGATCGTTTGTGAAAGAGATAAAAATTGGCAGGGGATAAAAAGTTTAGGAGAAAAATAACCTATGGGTGATGCAATAATTCGGCTGGATCATATCACAAAAATTTATAAACTCTATCAAAGACCGCAGGATCGATTTAAAGAAACTTTCTCTTTGACTCATAAGAAATATTCCAAGGATTTTTATGCACTGCGGGATATTTCTTTTGCGATTGAAAGAGGGGAATCGGTGGGATTTGTAGGAAAGAATGGGAGCGGAAAATCCACATTATTAAAAATTTTAACAGGAGTTTTAAGCGCAACTTCTGGAAATAAAGCGATTCATGGAAAGATTTCAGCACTGTTAGAGTTGGGAGCTGGATTCAATATGGAATTTACCGGTCTGGAAAATATTTATCTGAATGGAACGATTATGAATATTCCTAGGGAAGAGATGGAGAAAAAATTAGATGATATCATTCGGTTTGCGGATATTGGAGATTTCATCTATCAGCCGGTGAAGACTTATTCTAGTGGTATGTTTGTGCGGTTGGCGTTTGCGGTGGCGATTCATGTAGATCCGGAAATATTGATTGTGGACGAGGCGCTTGCAGTGGGAGATACTAGGTTTCAGTTAAAGTGTATGGATAAGTTTATGGAGTTTATGAATGCAGGAAAAACCATTTTGTTTGTCAGCCATGATATCAATATGATAAAACGCTTTTGTAAGCGAGTGATCTGGATTAATGAAGGAGAGCTAGTGTTAGATGGAGAAACAGATTCTGTTACAGATAAGTATAATGATTTCTTGAAAAGTGGATTATCTTTGGCAGAATATCAGAAGATGACACAGATAGAAGAGGTAGAAGAAAAGGCAGAGGAGGTAGAATTAGAGAAGAGAGAAGAGGAATTATTAGCTTTAAAAGAGGAGCAGAGAGAAGAACAGATAGAGATAATAGAAAATCAAGTGACAAAAGAAGTGCCCAATGCAGAAAATGGTATTGCAGAAATCAATAAAATCCGCATGTTTCAGAAGGATGGAACAGAAATTACACAGATTTCTCAAGGAGAAGATGTGATATTGGAAATCAGTTATACAGTGTATGAGGAACAGATAGAAGAGCCAGTGTTAGGAATTGCGATTAGGAGCATTGACCACACTTATATCTGTGGTTTAAATACTTTGTTAGACGAGCAGACTATCAGTTGGAAAAAAGGGAAGAATACAATAAAATTAGTATATGAGAGATTCAATTTGACAGGCGGAAATTATTATTTCGATGCGGCTTTATTTGACCGCACGGCGACAGTACATTTTGATTACCAATCCCAAGTGAAAAAGTTTTTTGTAAAGATGGATTATATTGCAGAAGGGGTAGTGGTTTTAAATCACCATTGGGAACAAGTAAAATAAGGAGGAAAAAATGATAGAATCAAAGTATGATTTTGATTTAGATATGGACAATACCAATTCTCTTTCCATCATGATCAATCAAATAAAGAGGGGGTCTAAGGTGTTGGAATTTGGACCTGCCAACGGGCGGATGACCCACTATTTAAAAGAGATGTTAGACTGTAAAGTATATCTGGTGGAAATTGACGAAAAAGCTGGAAAAGAGGCTTTGCAGTATGGAGAGGATTTGCTGGTTGATGACATCGAAACCTATTCTTGGAAGAAAAAATATGAGGACAAGAGATTTGACTATATCACTTTTGCTGATGTTTTAGAGCATTTAAAAGATCCTGAGAGAGTGTTAAAAGAGGCTAAAGGGTTATTAAAACAAGATGGTTCTATTATCCTTTCTGTTCCCAATCTGGCACATAATGCTGTGCTGATTAATTTGATGAATCATGAATTTGAATATAGTACAGTAGGATTATTAGATAATACACATATTCATTTCTTTACAAAAAATAGTATTGAGAGTATGATGAATAGGACAGGTTTAGCTGTAGAAAAGAGATTTGCCACATATGCGCCAGTTGGAACGATTGAAATTGAAAATACGTATCAGAGTGTGCCGGGAATTGATGAAACTTACTGGAAAAGCAGACCTTTTGGAGATATCTATCAATTTATTTATGTGGCAAAAAGAGGACCTGAGTTTATAAAAGAAAGAGAAAATTATCTGCAAAGTGGGATACATCCCTATTTTGTTCAAGTCTATTTGGATTATGGAATGGGATTTGATGAAAATATCAGCCGAACCTATGCGATAGAAAATCCTTATGCTGCACAGGCGATAGAATTTGATGTGGATGAAGGAATCCGAAGGATTCGACTAGATCCCTTTAATGCTCCTTGTATGGTAGAATTAGATGTCTGTACAGATACGATAGAAGGAGAGAAAAAATCTCTTCGCTTTATGGAAACAAATGCAGATTACAGACATCAAAATAAATATATTTTCACGGATGCAGACCCTCGCATTATCTTTTTGCCAGCACAGGGCAGACAATTTCACACAGTGAGAATAGAGTTTCATTTCGTGACTATCGATTCTCTTAAAATAAAGTCGATGATGGAATATTTTCAGCATGTCTGTGAAGAGGGAAAAGAAAAGATAGCAGATTTAGAAGGGAAGCTCAGAGCAGAAAAACAGAAATGTTTGGAAAAGGAAAATCAAGTATTTGAAATACAGCAAAAATTACAGCAGGAATTACAACAAAAACAGCAGGAAAAACAGAGAATGGAACAGGAGATAGCCCATTTACAGGAAGAGCTGAATAAACATTCTGCTACGATACAGGAACTGATGGGGTCTACTAGCTGGAAACTGACAAAACCACTTCGGGCTGCTGGAGATATTGTGCATAGAAGAAAATAAAAAGAAGAGGGCTTTCGATGAGTGTTGTGAGCAAGGGTAAGAAAGTAGCTAATTTGGGGCTACAGTGGTTTCGAGATATCTATCGAAATAGAAAATTGATATTAGATTTAGCGAATAAAGATTTTAAAAGCCGTTATGCAGCTTCTTATCTTGGGATTATATGGGCATTTGTGCAGCCGATTGTGACAGTTGCCATTTATATTTTAGTCTTTCAGTTGGGATTTAAAGCAAAACCAGTGAGAGATGTGCCTTATGCGCTGTGGTTGGTAGTCGGTATTGTGCCGTGGCTATTTTTTCAAGAGGCACTTCTGAGTGCGACGAACAGCTTGATAGAATTTAGCTACTTAGTGAAAAAAGTGGTATTTAAAATCAGCGTGCTCCCTATGGTGAAAATTATATCTGCATTTTATGTGCATATCTTTTTTGTGGGAGTTGCTGTTATTCTCTATTTTGCATTTGGATACACACCACATCTTTATATGATACAGGTCATTTACTATACGTTTGCAGCCGTTATTTTAGTATTGGGTTTTTCTTATATCACTGCTTCTATGGTAGTTTTCTTCCGAGATTTGGGGCAGATTGTGAGCATTTTATTACAATTTGGCATGTGGCTTACCCCGATTATGTGGAACATGGACGATTTAGAGTGGATGACACAGGGAATACACCGATTTTTAAAATTAAATCCTATGTATTATATTACGAATGGCTATCGAGATGCTTTTCTAAATAGAGTTTGGTTTTGGGAAAGAGGAACATGGAGTGTTTATTTTTGGATTTTCACCATTGCGATTTGGCTGTTAGGCACAATGGCATTTAAAAAATTAGAGAAACACTTTGCAGATGTATTATAGAAAAAGAATATCAGAAACGGTTATATCTTAAGCGAGGAATTATGAGTACAAATATAAATACGAAAAATCAAAAATGGAAAGCTGCAAAAGAACCAGATAAAGTATTAGCAAAACATTATAAGAGGCTTTATCAAGAACAGAGAGAGGGAGAAAAGGAACAATTCATCACAATAAGAGATTTAAGACAGCAGGTGAATCAGCTTACGCTAGAAAAAGCGGAGCTTCAGAAAGTGGCAGATCATTATGCGAATTCCCCCATTTGGAAGTCAGCAGCTCCTGCTCGTTCTGTCTGGAAAGGAATAAAGCGTGTGAAAAATATCTTAAAAAAATATGGCTTCTTCGGGAGCGTCCGCCGTACAGGGCAGAAAATAAAAGAAATAGAAACAAAGCAAGGAGAGTTTAACCGTATTATTTTAAAGCCAGAAGTGGAAACTATGCAGCAGGAAACAGAGTTTCCTCTTCCAATAAAATTCAGCATTTTAGTTCCGCTTTATAACACTCCGATACAATTTCTAAAAGAGATGATGGATTCTTGCTATCGGCAGACTTATGGAAATTGGGAATTATGTCTTGCAGATGGAAGTGATGAAGCTCATAGAGAAGTGTTAGAGTATTGTGAAAAAGAAGCAGAAAAAGATTCTCGAATCCGCTATCAAAAACTAGAAGAGAATGGCGGAATTTCTCTCAATACCAATGCCTGTATTGAAATGGCGACAGGAGATTATATCGCATTATTTGACCATGATGACATTTTACATCCCTCTGTTTTATATGAATGTATGAAGGTGATCTGTGAGGAGGGTGCGGATTATATTTATACAGATGAAGCTACTTTTGAAGGATATGATATCCGAAATATTATCACCTATCATTTTAAACCAGATTTCGCGATAGATAATTTAAGAGCCAATAATTATATCTGTCACTTTTCCACGTTTAAGGCGACCTTATTAGAAGAAACAGGTCCATTCCGAAAAGAGTATGATGGAAGCCAAGACCATGATATCATTTTACGCCTCACTTCTGTCGCAAAAAAAGTATATCATATTCCGAAACTCTTGTATTATTGGCGCTCTCATGCTAGTTCTGTGGCACAAGATATCAATTCTAAAACATATGCGATTGATGCTGGAAAACGGGCGGTCAAAGATCATTTATCCAGACAGGGAATCAAGGCAGAGGTAGAAAGTTCAAAAGCGTTTCCTACGATTTTTAGAATCCGCTATGAACTCACGATACACCCACTTATTTCTATCTTAATCCCGAATAAAGATCATGTGCAGGATTTGACTAAATGTATTGATTCGATATTAGAAAAATCCACCTACCGCAATTTTGAAATCATTATAATTGAAAATAACAGCGAACGAGAAGAAACATTTGATTATTACAGCTATTTAGAAACCTTAGAAAATGTATCCGTAGTCCGCTGGGAAGGTGAGTTTAATTATGCAGCTATTAACAATTATGGGGCTGCTTATGCGAAGGGAGAATACCTTTTATTATTAAATAATGATACAGAAGTTATCAATGAGGATTGGCTGGAAGAACTTTTGATCTATGGACAGAGAAAAGATGTGGGAGCAGTAGGAGCGAAGCTATATTATCCTGATGATACGATTCAACATGCAGGCGTGGTCATCGGATTAGGGGCACATCGGGCAGCAGGGCATAGTCACTATGGAGTTTCAAAAGAGAATCTGGGCTATATGGGAAGACTTTTCTATGCGCAAGATGTGAGTGCCGTAACAGGAGCTTGTCTTTTGGTGAGAAAAGAGTTATTTGATGCATTAGATGGGCTGGATGAAAAGTTCACTGTGGCATTTAATGATGTAGATTTTTGCTTGAGAATCAGAGAAAAAGGACTTTTGGTAGTGTTTAATCCTTATGCAGAATTATATCATTATGAATCGAAATCCAGAGGATTTGAAAATACAGAGGAAAAGAGAGCGCGCTTTGAAAGTGAAGTCAAAATGTTCCGAGAACGCTATCAAAAACTCTTAGAAAAAGGTGATCCTTATTATAATCCGAATTTTTCTTTAGATAGTGCGGACTTTACGGTTTGTCTGCAGGATGGGAGTTAACATTGAAAGTGAAAAGCATAAACAAAAAGTGGAAATTAGAAAAACCGATGACATTTTTAGATGTTCTTTTATTCTTTATGATAGCTGTTATCTGTTTTTTTACTTTTGAACATAGCGATATACTTCATACAGCAGGTTCTTCTTTTGGATATCTCAATGGGCATTTTTTAGATTTTTATGAATATAATGGCGAATTTGGATTATATGATAGCTATATGCCCATCACATATCTGACTTTTGCCCTTTGGAATATCCCACTTCGCTTATTTGGGATTGTGACAGAACCCACTCAAGTAGTTCCTGTATTTGTTGTGATGTGGTATAAGCTTCTGCCAGTTCTTCTCTACTTCCTATCAGGCTGGATTGTATATAAAATCGCATTAGAAATGAATATGGGAAGAAAGAAAGCGAAGATATGCGCTTATGCCTATTTGACGATGCCGATTGGATTTTTCAGCCAGTTTATCTTCGGACAATATGATATTTTCACTTTATTCTGTATGCTGCTCGGATATTACTATTACTTAAAAGGAAAGAATAAATATTTTATACTCTTTTTTGCGCTGGCAATTCCTTATAAATATTTCGCACTTTTATTGTTTGTTCCACTTTTAATGCTGAAAGAGAAAAATATCTGGAAAATATTAAAAAGTATTATTTTAGTCGGTATTCCTTATTTATTACAATATCTTCTTTATTATAACAGTGAAGTATTCAAAGAATATGTGCTAGGATTTGGTGTGACAGGCTATGCTTTTGCAGCAGGATTGGATACTGGAGCAGCTACCATAAGTTATGTGATAGTAGTTTGGCTTCTCATCGCTGCTTGGTCTTATTTTGAAAGACCAGATCAGAAAGCAGGAGTGATTAAATGGTCTTTATTTTTAGTCGGTATGGTGGGCTTTTGCATCTTCGGTCTGAGCCAATGGCATCCGCAGTGGCTTTTACTGATTGTGCCGTTCTTCGTATTGAGCGCATTTCTCAATCAAAATACCAAAATATTTATGATCATTGATATTTTATGGATGTTATTTTTTGTGTTATTCACTGTGAATTACTGGTATGGGAGAGTCGATGAAAATTTAATTTTATATGGAGTGTTGGGAGAAAAATTTGGGAGCGGAATCAGCTATAAAACTACGATGAGAGATATTTTAATCTTAAAAGATATGAACTTAATCAATTCGGCATTTACCTTTTTACTGCTCGTGAGCGCTGTATTTAAGCACCCTAAATTTTGTGTAAAAGAATTTTCCCAAAAGGTAGATGATTGTATGGGCTGGATAAGAGCCAGATTTTTAGGAGGTCTTGCCATCTTTTTAGTGCCTGCCTTTCTTTGTTTTGTAACAGCTTTAACGCCGCCTTTTATGACATTTAAAACAGAAAAGCCATATGAACATATTTCTGGAATGATAGACAGAAAAGTATCTCAAGTTTTTATTCCACAGAAAGGAGTGGTGGAAAAGATAGAATTTATGTTAGGAACTTTCCGCCGTTCTAATGATGTAACATTAAATATTGATGTTGTGGATAAAGAAACAGAAAGACTGGTTTATCATGAAGAACTCAATATGAAAGAATATGACAGAGATACTTGGATAACATTAGAAACAGGAGGACTTTGTTTGAGTCCTAAGAAAGAATATCGAATTGATTTTTCCTGTTATGATGCGGCTGGGGATAATTGTATCACTCTCTTTCGCACGCAGGATAGAAAAAATCAAAAAAATGGCTATGTGATAGAGGGCGGAGAAATATTGCCTTATAATCTTTGCATCCGAATAATTGAAACCAACTAAAGGAGTCAGTATGATAGAAAAACCATTAAAGAAAATTGATTATATCTTATTTGGCATCATCGCTGTCGCTTGTTTTCTCACCTTTCAGCAGGGGGATATCATGCATACGGCAGGCTGTTCCTATGGATATCTGCAGGGACATTTTTTAGATTTCTATGATTGGGATGCCAATGCTTATAATATGTGGCCTAGTTATATGCCGAGTACTTATCTTATCTATGCTATCTGGAATATTCCGATGAAACTATTTGGCATAGTGACAAAACCAGAACGCTATGCTGCCTTTTGGGTTATCATGTGGTATAAATTATTGCCAGTTTCTCTCTATATGATCTCTGGATTTCTGATCTATAAGATCGCAAATGTGATCGGAATGGGAGGAAAGAAGGCGAAAATCTGTGCCTATGTATTCTTAACTACACCCATTGGATTTTTTAGCCAATTTATGTTTGGACAATATGATATCTTTACCATCTTTCTTGTGCTGTTAGGAATTTACTATTATTTTAAAGACAACAAAAAATTATTCATCTTATTTTTTGCCCTATCCATTCCATTTAAGTACTTTTCTTTATTATTATTTATCCCACTTTTATTATTAAAAGAAAAGAACATCTGGAGGATATTAGAGAGCACCATACTTGTCGCACTTCCCTATCTGTTAGAGTTGGTACTCTATATCGGAAGTCCCGTTTTTCGAGAGTGTGTGCTAGGATTTGGTGCTACAAGCTATGTCTACAATGCTTCTATCAATACCGGAAGTGTGAGTCTTAGTTTGGTCATCATGGCTTGGGGAATGATTTGCGCATGGGCTTATTTTAAAAATTTAAACACGCAGACAGACTTCGCACAATGGGCATTTTATCTATGTTCTCTTGTGATCGCAGTCATCTTCGGTTTAAGCCAGTGGCATCCACAATGGTTATTATTCGCAGTGCCTTTTTGGGTTCTGGGCGCATTTTTACATCGGGATACTAAGATATTTCTGGCGCTCGATTTACTGATGATGTTGATCTATATCATATTTACAGTCAATACATGGCCAAATCATGTAGATCAGGAATTGTTTTCTTGGGGAATTTTTGGAGATTATATTTATAAGGATATCGGGAGCAAATTGATGATGCGGGATATCTTTGTGATCACAGATATGGATATGATATGTTCTATCTTCACAGCACTTTTATTTATCATAGCAGCTTTTAAACACCCGAAATACTGCCTGTCCAACATCGCAACCAGTGTAGATCATTGTATAGGCTGGATAAGAGGGAGATTTTTAGGTGGTATTGCTATTTTTGTGATACCAGCAGTGATTTGTTTTATTGTAGCTGCTGTACCTCCTTATGTATCGCTAAATGCCTATCAGGATTTAAGTGCGACCAATGGGCTGATTAATTCCCAAGTGGCGGAAGTATTCACTCCCAAAAGAGAGATACTAGAGCAGATACAATTTAAAGTGGCGACCTACCAAAGAGAAAATAAAATTGAATTAGAAATCAATGTGGTGGAACATGAAACAAACCATATTGTCTATAGCACAACCATAGATGGCAGCACTTTAAAAGATAATCAATGGGTGAAAATCAATACAGGCGGTGTAGAGATCGATCCTAGTATCCAATATCGGATTGATTTTGCCTGCTATGATGGTTCTGCAAATAATTGTATCAGTCTATATCGCACCAGAGAAAAAGAGAAAATCGAAAAAGAAGATAAAAAAGCAAAGCCCGATATTTCCTATGCGATAGTGGAAGGACGACCACAAAACTATGATCTATGTGTAAAGGTATTTGAACGTGATAAGTAAAGGAGGAACAAATGAAGGTAGTATTATTAGCAGGAGGATTTGGAACGAGAATCAGTGAGGAGAGCCATTTGAAGCCAAAACCTATGATAGAAATCGGAGAAAAGCCGATTCTTTGGCATATTATGAAAATCTTTTCTGAATATGGGTTTTATGAATTTGTCATCTGTTTAGGATATAAACAATATGTGGTGAAAGAATTTTTTGCTGACTATTTTTTACACACTTCTGATGTGACCTTTGATTTGGCAAATAATAAAATGGAAGTTCACAATAATTATTCAGAACCGTGGAAAGTGACATTAGTCGATACAGGATATAACACGATGACAGGAGGAAGAATTAAAAGAATCAAAGATTATATCGGAAATGAGCCATTTTTACTGACCTATGGAGATGGAGTGGCAGATATCAATATCACAGATTTAGTGAATTTCCATAAGGCACATGGAAAGATTGGCACATTGACTGCTGTGAATATTGGACAGAGATTCGGGGTTCTAGATATAGATGATCAGGATAATGTAAGTGCATTTCGGGAAAAATCCATGTTTTTAGACGGCAGTTTTATCAATGGCGGCTATATGGTAATGAATCCAGAGATTTTTGATTATATTGAAGGTGATGAAACTGTTTTTGAGAAAGAACCATTAGAGAAGTTAGCAAAAGATGGACAATTAGCAGCTTTTCGGCATACAGGATTTTGGAAATGCATGGATACACAGAGAGAGAAAATGCAGTTGGAAGAATTATGGCAGTCGGGCAAAGCGCCTTGGAAAATATGGGATAAATAGGAGAGAATCAGATGGATTTGAATTTTTATCGAGGAAAAAAAGTATTTGTGACAGGGCATACAGGATTTAAAGGCACATGGCTTTGTAAGATGTTATTAGATGCAGGAGCACAAGTGACAGGATATTCTTTAGATCCTCCCACTGAACCGAATTTATTTTCGCTCAGTCAGATAGAAGAACAGATGGATTCTGTGATAGGAGATATCAGAAATAGAGAACTATTATCGAAAACAATAAAGCGGGTGAAACCAGAGCTCGTCATTCACCTAGCAGCACAGCCTATTGTGAGAGATTCTTATAAAGATCCTGTTTTGACATATGAAACAAATGTCATGGGAACAGTGAATATCTTAGAGGCTGTGCGAAAGACAGAGAGTGTGCGTTCTTTTTTAAATGTGACAACAGATAAAGTTTATTTGAATAGAGAATGGGAATGGGGATATCGGGAAGATGACCCATTAGATGGGTATGATCCTTATTCTAATAGTAAATCTTGTTCAGAATTGGTGACACATAGTTATCTAAACTCTTTTTTTGCGGATTCTTCTGTCGCGATTTCCACCGCGAGAGCAGGAAATGTGATCGGAGGCGGGGATTTTGCTCCAGATAGAATCATACCAGATTGTGTGAGAGCTGCTATCAATGGAAAGAGCATTGTGGTCAGAAATCCATTTTCTGTCCGCCCTTATCAACATGTGCTAGAGCCTTTGTATGTTTATTTGATGATTTTACAAAAGCAATATGAAAATAAGAAATATGCGGGAAATTATAATGTAGGACCAGAAGATAAGGATTGTGTGACAACGGGAGAATTAGTGGATTTGTTTTGTCATTTTTGGGGAAATGGACAGACATGGGAGAATAAGTCAGACGGCGGACCTCATGAAGCTAACTTTTTAAAATTGGATTGTTCTAGGATAAAGAAAACTTTTGGGTGGAAACCGAAGTGGGATATTATAAAAGCAGTGGAAAAGACAGTTGAGTGGTCTAAGATCTATATGGCGAGAGGAGTTATTCCAAAGTGTATGGAAATTCAGATACAGGAATTTTTAGAGGAGAAGTGATGGTATTTGTGCATTTGATTTGAGTTTCCATTTAATTTGGGTTTCCATTTAATTTGAGTTTCCATTTAATTTGAGATTCCGAGGCGACAATGAGGATTATTTAAAAGAAACCTGGGGAACGCAACGGTACCAAAGTAGGTGTGATAAAAAAATAGTTTTTGAAGAAGAAAATAAAGGAAAAATGGAATTTCCAGAAAACGACATCGATTTTCCAATAATGAAAAGTGAGGATTTATTGCCAACCTACCATTTTGCACACTTAGTGGATGATCACCTTATGAGAACTACTC
>CANRVK010000049.1 GCA_947643285.1 uncultured Eubacteriaceae bacterium | reverse complement strand
AGTGTCCGTTACGTCTGGAACGGAGCGAAAGCGCGGCTTCGTTGGAATAGTTCCTTGCTGTAGCGAACCTTTGATATTAAGGTAGATGGAACTAAACAGAACACCAAAAAAGGTGTAAGATAATCTTGCGATAAAAAGAAAGATAGGTTATACTATAAAAAAGGGGTTACAAAGGAGGAGAGAGATGATTAAAAATCAAGAATATCGGGATAGCGTCTTTCGCACTATTTTTAATAATAAGCAGAGGGCGTTAGAATTATATAATATTTTATATGAAACAGATTATGATAATCCAGAATTGGTGGAACTTATCACATTAGAAGATGTTTTATTTACTCCTAGAAAAAATGATTTGGCGTTTTTGGTGGAAGATAAATTTATTATTGTCATGGAACATCAATCCACCATTAACGAAAATATGCCGATACGCTTACTCTTATATATTGCTCGCTTATATGAGAAGATTCTCGCATCGGAAAATATTTATCGAAGAAAACAAATTTCTTTACCTACTCCAGAGTTTATTGTACTTTATAATGGAGAAGATAATCTATGTATTCATAGAAAAAAAGTGACGGAAAAGGTATTAAAGCTATCCGATGCGTTTAAAGAAAAATTAGAAGATATTCCATTAGAATTAATCGTAAAAGTGATAGATATTCGTTATTCTTCCCAACATAAGATACTAGAACAAAGAAGTATTTTAAAGGAATATAGTGAATTTGTAGAGGTAGTGTATGAGGAACAAAAGAGAGAAGAAGAAAAAGAGAAAGCATTTGAGAAAGCAATAAAAAAGTGTATAGAAAGAAATATTTTAAAGGAATTTTTAGAGAGAAACAGTTCGGAGGTGTTGAATATGTTAACATTAGAATATAATGAAGAAGTTGCGAAGAGAATAGAACGAGAAGAAGCTAGAGAGGAAGGAAGAGAGGAAGGACAGAGAGAGGGAAGAGAAGAAGTGGCTATGCAGATGATCTCTATAGGAATGAATGACGAACAAATTCAACAGTGTACAAAACTTTCCTTAGATAAAATTCGGCAATTGAGAAAAGTGATTAAATAATTATATAAGAATTATAAAGTATTGTTGCAAAAGTAGCGGAATGGATATACTCTCTTCTAGGTAGACAAGTGAAGTAATAAAAACATGTCACCTAGAAGGGAGTATATTTATGTTAAAAAAAATAACAGAATTATCAATAGAAGGGAAAATTCCTAAAAAAAATTGTAGAAAAGTTACCGATTATATGATAGAATAAAAAACAAAGATAAATATATTTTTCTTAAAGTTGTTTATTTTTTGTTTTTTATAATCATTTGAAGAAAAATTATTATTGGTTAATACAATGATATAATAACAGTATTAAGTAATAAGTAAAATAAATAAGAAAGGAATAAAAAATAATGGAAAATTATTTTGAAGCTTCCCTATTTGATGAACTAGAACCTCTTTATCCTGATACAGATCCTAAAAAGGGTAAAACCCTGCATATGATAGCAACAGCTTCTAACACTTATGCAGGAGTACATATTATGCTTTCTGGACTGACACCCGGAAAATGTGTTACCTTTGAGGTTATTTCTCCTACAAGAAAGACTGTACTTACCAAAGATGATGGAACAATAATGGAGAGCTATAGTCAAGATCAGCGTTATAAGTTATTTGAACTGCTTCCTTTGCCAGTGGAAGTGAATACGGGTGCAGTTTCTCGTACTGAGTGGACAGATGGAATGATAAATGAGTCTGTCATTCGCCGTGCTCCTTTTACCGTTTATGATGTACTCCGTCCTTGTACTAATGTGATCACTGCCCAAGGGGCTGTTATGGCATTAGCATTTCGATGTAAAGTGGATGCAAAAGAACGAGAATTGAAGAAATGGGAGTTTATCATCACTCATGATGGAGTTTCCAAGAAATTAACTTTTGAAATAGAAGTCTTTCCAGTAAAAGTTTTAGAGGCAGGTGCTGAAGATCATAAATATGTGAATTGGATCAGTTGTAAGGGAATCGCAGATTATCATCACGCTCCTTTATTTAGTGATGAGTGGTATGATATATTTGAGAAATATCTGCGATTGGGCAAATATGGACGACAAAATATGGTTTTACTTCCGACAGAACTTTATTTTGAAGTTCAAGAAGGAACTTCTCGGCTGAATGAAGAAAAACTAGATCGCTTGATTGCTATTCTAGATAAAGTAGGTATTCACTGGATTGAAGGGGGTCATTTTGCCAGAAGAAAAGATGGAAAATGGGAATCCACCAAAGCGGAGATTCAGATAACTTGTAGAATTATTCCGGGTGAAGGAGAACAAGAGTTGGCAGATATGTGTACTCAGCTCTATGCTTATCTCAAAAAACATGACTTAACGAGTCGTTGGTTTCAGAGTTTTATGGACGAGCCTTTAGACTATTTGGCAGATACTTATGTTACAGGAATTCGAGTAATCAAAGAAAATATGCCCGGAATTCCAATATTGGAAGCTACGATTGCTCGAGAGAGCATTGCTGGAACAGTAGATTATTGGTGTCCTACTATAAATAAATACGAAAAATATAGGGAGTTTTTTGACAATCAACATGAAAAGGGAGATCATATTCTTGTTTATACATGTTTAGATCCAGCAGGGAATTATTGTAACCGATTGTTGGATCAAGAACGAATTAGACAAGTCTGGCTTGGATGGGCACCTGCTCTGTATGATAACATAGAAGGATATCTCCATTGGGGCGGCATGTTTATGAACCGAATGGATTTTTACCGATTAAGTGCTCCTTTACCAGATATTACTGACTATGATACCTCACGACAAGGTTCTCTGCCAGCAGGTGATCCAGCTATTATGTTTCCGGGGTTTTATGAAGTATATTCTAGTACCCGATTAGAAGCTCATCGAATTGGGTTAGAAGATTTGGTATTACTAGAACAATTAAAACAACAAGAACCTGTCTGGGTAGAAGAATTAATCCATATGGTATTTCGCCGATATGATGAATATGAAAAAGATGTGGCTCAATATAGAAAAGTACGCAGACTTTTATTAGAGAAGGCTTCTAAAGAGTTAAGATAAAAATTTGCTGTCAAAGGTTTTTCTAAATTGTTTTCTATATGCAGAAATAGAAGTGTTATTCTATATGTATGAACTAAAAGAAATAGGATATTTTGACCGAAGGGTCACCTACGGCAAGGAAGTATTTAAGCGAAGCCGCGCTTTCGCTCCGTTCCAGACATAACAGAGCGAAAGCGTGGCTTTACTAGGATATTTCCTTGTTTTTATGAATTTTTGACTAAAATGTTTTTTCTTTTTTTACATATTTCATAATCTTATTTTCTTAAGTTCATATCTATAAAATAAAACATTTTCTATATAGGGTAATCAGTAGAGATTCAATATAAATATTTTTGAGCTTTAAAGTTTATGACATAAATAGAATTATTGAGGAATAAAAGGAGTTGTGATAATATAGAGAATAAGTAATTTATGAATAAAATAGATATGAAAAATATTAAAATACACGAAAAAAGAGGAATAAAAAAATATGTAATTAGGATGGAAACCAAAATGAAGAATTTACGAAAGTTAGCAGGGATTTCAATTTTTCTTACACTTATTTTTATGATTATTGCATTGCTTCAATTTCAAAAAGAAGAGGATATACATCCTTTCTTGTCAGAGAAAATAGAGCATTATTTTAACAAAAACTGGAAAATGGTTTCCATAGATGGTACAAAAATATCTGAAGCGGACCAAGAAAATCATGAAATAATTCAAGAACGAATTAAGACAGCATTGTCAAAAGGAGAAGGTCAAGAGGTGAATCTGCCATATGAAGGAAAAAGTAAGGCTGGCGATATTATTGTTTTTAAAAATACTCTGCCAAAGGAATATGCAGGGCTGATACTGCAATTTTCCTCTATGGGCACTATAGTACGTGTGGTTTTAGATGATGAAGTCATCTATCAGTATGGGGCTTTAGATGGGGAAGTACATGAAAAATCGTTTAGAAGCAAGGAAAATTTTGTAGAGATTCCAGATATGTTCCAAGACGGAGAACTTTGGATTGAATTGACATCTCTTTATCCAGATATGGAAGTAGTACTTGATAATGTCAAAATTGAAACATCAAATACGATAGTTATAGGAGTGGTTGGAAATAATATTACTGATATTGTTTGCTGTTTGCTAATTATGATTATGGCAATTATTATGTTTGTACTTGAATTGATACGACGATATACACGCCAGCCGACTCGGGGAGAATTATTTTTAGGATGTGTGGGATTAGTTGTAGGGACTTATTGCTTTATTAGGACAGATACGCTGAGTATATTTTACAATATATATGAAGTGTATGAAATGCAGGAATATTTGATAATGTTGTTTTTACTATTTTTAGCACTATATTTTGAACGAAATCTATATATGGTATATCCATATCGTTTTTCTATCTTGTTAGGGTGTGTGAGCATAAATGCTATAGCACAGATTTTACTGCAAATGCTAGGTATACAGAATTTAGAAGATATGGTGAGAATTTCTGCTATTATGATAGGTTTAATCTGTGTGATTACTATAGTGAGTTTGATACAATTTGATTATAAAAATAAACGCTATCAAACATTGTTAACAATTTTATCTATATTTGTGTTGCTGTTAGGAGGAATGGCAAATATGATTATAAATATTATTTTCCAAGATAGCTATGGCAACAGAATAGGACAATATAGTATGACAGTTTTTAGTATTATGATGGTTGTCATACACACTTTACAAATTTCAAAAGAGTATCGAGAAAGAGCAGAAGAAAATGCATTACTTTTAGAAGAAAAAGTAAAGGTGGTAGAACAGCAGAATATGCAGTTGATTCAGGCTAAACAAGATGCAGATGTGGCAAGACATGAGGCTTTGGCTGCAAATGAGGCAAAGGGGAAATTCTTGGCACATATGTCCCATGAAATTCGGACGCCCATTAATGCAGTGCTTGGTATGGACGAGATGATTCTTCGTGAATCAAAGGAACAAAATATAAAGGAATATGCTATGGATATTTATACGGCTGGGCAGACACTATTGTCGCTGATTAATGATATTTTAGATTTTTCCAAGATTGATTCTGGCAAAATGGAAATTGTACCAGTAGAATATGATATCAGCAGCTTGATTCACGATCTGATTAATATGACTTCACAGCGGGCAGAAGACAAAAATATTAAACTTGAAGTGGAGGTTGACCATGAAATTCCTTCTCGATTGTATGGAGATGACGTGCGTATCCGTCAAGTGTTGACGAATATTTTAACTAATGCGGTCAAATACACATATGAAGGGACAGTGTGGCTGCGTGTTCAAAGCCGAAAAATAGACGAAACAGTAGTTCTTAAATTTGAAGTAGAGGATACTGGCATAGGCATCAAAGAAGAAGATTTATCCAAGCTTTCAGCGGAGTTTGAGAGAATTGAAGAGGATAGAAACCGTAATATTGAAGGCAGTGGGCTTGGAATGAATATTACGATTCAACTCTTAGAGTTGTTAGGTAGTAGACTACAGGTGGAAAGTATATATGGAAGAGGCTCAAAGTTTTATTTTGAATTGGAACAAAAGATTATTGACCATACGCCAATTGGAGATTTTGAAGCCAGAGTACATAAGATAACAGAAGATTATAATTATAATACTAAATTTTATGCACCAGATGCCAAAATCTTAATTGTAGATGATAATGCTGTCAACCGTAAAGTATTGAAGAATCTGTTAAAAGAAACACAGATTCAGGTAACAGATGCGGAAGGCGGTGCAGAATGTTTGGATTTGGTACAAAAGAATCATTATGATCTGATTCTTCTTGATCACATGATGCCTGAAATGGACGGCGTGGAAACACTTCATCATATAAAAGAACTTTCTGATTACCCTTGTCAAAATACTCCTATTGTTGTATTAACTGCTAATGCTGTGTCAGGGGCGAAAGAAAAATATTTATCAGAGGGTTTTGATGATTTTCTATCTAAGCCAGTTGTTCCAGAAAAGCTTGAAAATATGATTAAAAAAATGTTGCCAGAAGAATTGTTGTTAGAATCTGCTATTGGTGAACCCAAAACAGTTCTACAGCAACCAGAAACGGGTATGTTAGAGGATTTTTTGGAAGAGCTTCCTCAGATTGATGGTCTAGATTGGCATTATGCTTGGCTGCATCTGCCAGATATGGAGCTGTTAAAATATACCATAAAAGAGTTTTATGCTCAAATTGATTTTGCTGCAGATAATCTGAAGCGAGCCTATGAACAGATTACAGAGCCAGAACAACTAGAACAGTATCGAATTCAAGTACATGCTATGAAAAGTCTTGCGGCGACTGTGGGAATTATACCATTAGCAGGGCTTGCAAAAATATTGGAATATGCAGCAAGAGATGGTAAAATAGATGTGATCATATCTATGACAACAGCATTTTTGGAAGAGTGGCGCAGTTATGGAGAGAAATTAAAAGGTGTTTTTGGGATAGAAACTGTGGCGAAAAAAGAAGTGACAGACTATTCTGTTATACAGGCTCTTGTAGAAATGCTGAGGATTTGTATGGAAGAGATGGATATTGATCAAGCAGATCAGTTAGTAGGTCAATTGCAGACATATGAATATCCAGATGAAATGAGTCAAAATATCCGAAAACTTGCAGAAGCAGTGACAAACTTAGATTCAGAAGAAGCAAATCATCTCGCAACTCTGCTTATAGAACAGATGGAAAGGAAAATCAGTGATTGAAGGAGGAAAAAATGAAAAAAATTTTATTGATAGGAAAGCTTAACAATGTGATGAAAGAAATGAATAAATTTTTGTCGCAGTTTTTTCATGTACAACTTTGTTCAGAAAATGCAGGTGTTTTGAAGGGAATGTTAAAAATTATAAATCCTGATTTAGTTTTAGTTAGTCTGATTGGTGCATATGATATTGATACATCCATATTTTTTATGTTAAGTGATCAGTACACACAGATTCCAGTTTTAACAATTGGCACAAAAGAGGAAAGCAGTACTTTCTTTAAGTATTATGAAGATGGACAGTTTGAAAATCTAATTCGTCCAGTAGAAAATACAGTAATTATGGATGCAGTGTGTAGGAAACTTGGATTGGACAAGAAAGAAGTAGAGAGGGAAGCAGAAGAGGGAAGAAAAGAAAATAATGATAAGAAGCGCATTTTAGTAGTTGATGATAATGGTACTACACTTCGGACAATGAAAGTTATGTTAGAAGAATATTATGATGTTGCTGTGGCGATTTCTGGAGCACAGGCGATGACTTCTATCGGCAAAAAACGTCCAGATTTGATTTTGTTGGATTATGAAATGCCAGTTTGTGATGGAAAAATGACACTTGAAATGATACGCGCAGATGATGATATGAAAAGTATTCCAGTTATTTTTTTGACTGCGATTAATGATCGAGCTAATATTGAAGCAGTATTGAAGTTAAAGCCAGCGGGATATTTTTTGAAGCCAGCGGTGAAAGATAAGCTGTTAGCAGAAATTGATAGGATTTTAAATCTGAATTCTAATTAAATTTTATGTCTGTTTTATATATTTAAGAATAATAGAGATTTTGTTTTTTATAAAGAAAATTTTTAAATTGAAATGTAGTATTTAGAGATTTGTAAAAAGCAAATTTATAGTTATATGAATAGTTTGTTATCGTTCAAAGTACTTTAAAGTGAAAGGGTCGCTGCGGCAAGGAAGTATTCCAAAGAAGCCACGCTGTTCTTTTTTTGGAAAAGAGAGTTCAATATAATAATAGAATAAGAATGCTGAAATAATAACAAAAATTTCGTACAATTAAGATTGTATTGCTGGTATATGTGTTATATAATAAAACTAAAATATATTTAAAAATAAAGGTTAGTTCAGGAATTAGATTTATGGTTTTTTGTTTCAATAACTTTGTTGCTGGACTGACGACTTTTAAAAAATATGAGTTTGATTGTAGTAAAGGAGGATTTTACATGGATACCCAGTTTGTATGGAGGGATGAGTTCAAAATCGGAGTAGATGTTATCGATAAAGAACACCAGCGGCTTTTTAAGATTATTAACAAGCTTTTTGCATTTAGAGAAGATGAAAAGAGCAGTCAATGGGCATGTCAGGAGGGAATTAAATTTTTTAAAGGACATGCGATGAAGCATTTTGCAGATGAAGAACAATATATGGAATCTATTCAGTATGAAGGATTAGAGCAACATAAATATATACATAAAGTATTTCGAGAAAATACCCTCCCAGCGCTGGAGAAGGAATTGGAGCAGACAGAGTATGCTCCAGAAGCAATTGATCATTTCTTAGCTGTCTGTGCTGGATGGCTGATTGGACATACAGTGACAGAAGATCTTTCAATCATAGGAAAGTGTATAAGAAAATGGGAAAATCTTTTGCCAAGCGAAGAGCTTGCGGCTATGAAAGAGCTGATCACTCAGTTAGTATTTGATATGTTTCATCTGAAGTCACAAATGATCAGTGATGCTTATACAGGAGAAAAGTTTGGACAAGGGGTATATTATCGTCTAGTCTATGGGACAAAACAGGATAAAAGAAAACAGGAGGTTATTTTAGTTTTTGAAGAAAAGCTGCTGGTTAATACAGTTGGGAAAATTATGAAAGTTTCATCTGATAAATTAAATGCCACGTTAATTCATGCTACTAGATATACAGCACAACAGTTTGTAGGGCGTATTATGAAATACCTTCCAACTGAAGAATTATATGAATTGAAAGAAGAGAATCTTTTATCTTATGAAGAGTTTCAAAGAATATTTGAAAGAGAAAAACTACAAGCCAGTCTGTTGTTTAACACAGAAGAAGGATATTTTGCTTATTGTGTTATTGCACCTCGTATACTTAAAAATGGTGTCGGAACTCCTATTGAGGAGAAAAATGCTATAAAAGAAGTTAAGAAATATATTATAAAGCGAGAGGAGCAGGAAAAGAGAAATAAGAAGAAAGTACTTGTGGTAGATGATTCTAAAAAAGTACGACAGCAAATGAAGGAATTATTAGATGAGGATTATGAGGTCGCACTGGCAGAATCCGCGGTAGCTGCGATTCGGACGATTACTCTGAATAAACCAGATCTGATTTTATTGGAAGATGAAATGCCAATTTGCGATGGAAAACAGACATTAAAGATGCTTCGCTCAGAGAAAGCATTTGCAGATATCCCTGTTATTTTCTTGACTGGCAAAGGCGATCCAGAAAGTGTGAAAAAGATAATGTCTTTGAAACCAACAGGATATCTATTAAAAAATTTAAAGCTGGTGGATATTAAGAAAAATATCGATACTTTTTTTGAAAAGACAAAGGTTTGAGATTTTATGATGTAGTGAGGTAGAGATGAGATTTTTGGATAGAAAGAAAAGGTATTATTGATGTTTATTTGACAAAAGGTTTTCAAAGGGTCGCACAAGAAAGGGTATTCCTATTCCAACGAAACCGCGCTTTCGCTCCGTTCCAGACGTAACAGTACTAAGCGCACAGCCCTTTTGGGCTGTTTGCTAAGTGCTGACGTCTTCCAAGGGGTTTCTTTCGGAATAGGAATACCCTTTCTTGTGCTAGTTTATGATATGGGCTAGTTTGTAATTTGTAATACAGAATGAGTTATTATGATAGTAGATTTATTATTTTTCTATATGTGTGTTCTAAATTTTTCTTTTATATCTTAGAGGTTATTTTCTTTTTTCTTAGCTATATTATACCATAAAATTGCTTGAAAAACAAGGCTGGTAATATTTGCTATACAATGTTATAGTTACAGTTCAGATTTTTATTTTATAGTTATCGTGAAATTTGATTTTCAAAGATTAGGAAGGGGTGATAACTAGCGAAAGCATGGTGTTCCTTGTGGTAGCGGAACTTTGATTTTTAGATGGGCTGGACGATAACATGGTATAATTATTTTCCAAATATAAAAATGGGGAGGAATATTTTTGAATAAAGATTGGATGGTTTTATTACAGCAGAAAAATCAACTGGAAAAAGTGATTGAAACGAATAAAACAACAGAACAGTTTGGACTTGTTTTAAGTGAACAGGATGCGAAGCTGATTTTAGAAGAACGAAAAGATACCTTACAGAAACAGAAAAGGGTTGAGTTTGGAGAAGGTATTGTGCCAAAAATCATTTATGAATTTTGTGATTCTAATTATATTGACCAAAATAATTATGTTGATACAATCATTCGATTGCAGGAAATATTTTATTTGTATAAAAATGAAATGCAAGACGAAATTACAGATGATGAACTTCTGCATTTGATGAAAGAACAGTTTGAACTCATATGTTTTGGAGATTTAGATTATCTGGAAGGGACATGCCTTGCTAATTTTGCACAGGCGATCCGAGCAGGGTATGATGGGTATAAAAATTCAGATGGTTATGGAGAATATTCTAAATTTGATGAAGTGAAAAGATGGGACTATGAGTTGTATCTCGAAACTTTAAAAGAGCTTTGGGGGTAATTGCTGATGGAATATGAAATGGAAGAATTGATAGCGATTGTAGGCAGACTGGCGGAGAAGTATAATGCTCATGAAAGTACATCTATGACTTATGAAAAAGCAGAACAGTTGATGGAAGCTGTTTTATATTGTATTCATGAAACAGAACAGTTTGGAGATAATTTTATGGTTTTAGAAGAAGGTATGCCGATACAACGGATATATGAAATAGGGGCTTTATATGTGGAGGAGAAAGTAAAAAAAGCGTTAGATTTATATAATGAAATGTTACCTACATTTGTTTATTATGGGAATCGCTGTTTATATGATACTTTTATAAAAGGGATGCCAGAATTTTTTAAGTGGTATGACATGAGATTTGAGCCACAAAATACAATTTTAACATTAGATTATCCTGTTATGAAAGATATTTCTGGGCATACGGGGATTGATAAAATTTATGAATTTATCATGTGTATTCGTTTGGAACAGAAGTTTTTGAATATATTTCCGAAGGATTATATTATAAATATATTGTTTCAATATAACAGAAAATATGAAGATATGATAGATAATATTTGTGAAATTGTTTTTATGGCTGTGATAGGACATATTTTGGCAGGAAAATCATTATCAGAAGATTTAGAAGAAGCAGATTATTTGAAGGTACAAAAGATAGTTAGAGAAGTAGGTTTATGTGAGATAAAGGAAAAGTTAAAAAATGAGATAGAAATATTTGTGCAGAAATATTATGGGAATTGTGGTGAGCTGTTAGAATATCTTATTTGTTCTATAGATAGTATGATTGTTCGGTTGAAAAATGCAGCGGATAATGGATCACTTCATCAGATGTTTTAAAAAGATGGTGGATTTATGTTATTATAGTGAAGTTTTATAGAAAATTATATTGTTATGAAATGAAGGTATTTGTATGGAATTTGAAAAAATTTAATAAAAACTCCAACCATTTTTTATTTGCTGTGTCTATATAAGTGAACATGTTCAATTTATAAAATTTTTGGAGGTTGAGAAACTCAATATGAAAAAGGAAAAGGCAGAACAGATTGTATCGGAATATATGAATCAAATATTTTCGTATGTAAGTAAAAGAGTTTTTAATGAACAAGATCGGTATGATTTAGTACAGAATATTTGTTTACAATTATATCATTCTTTTTGTATAAAAGAAATCAGACAACCAGAACACTATATTTGGGTAGTGGCAAAGCATTGTCTTATTAATTATTATCGTGATGTGAGTAAACAGAATTTAAAGAGTATAGAGATGCCGACGGAAATCATAGATACATCAATAGGAATGTTGGACAAAGCAGTTGTTGATGAAAATATTCAAAAACTGCAGGAAGAAATTGCTTATTTATCAAAAACACAGAGAACAATTTTAATTCAGTATTACTATGAAGAAAAGAAACAATCTGAAATTGCTGAGTTTCTGAAACTTCCAATAGGAACTGTAAAATGGCACTTAAATGTTGCAAAACAAGAACTCAGGAAAGGAATGGATAAAATGAGAGAAGCAAGTGAATTAAAATTTAATCCGATTGTATTTGAAAAAATAGGAATGTCAGGTTCAGAGGGGATATTAGGAAGTGCATCTAATATGTTTCGGAGTGCTTTATCACAGAATATTGTATATAGTATTTATCATCAGGAAAAAACGGTGAATGAGATTGCAGAAAGTCTGGGAGTATCACCAGTATATGTGGAAAGCGAATTAGAGTTTTTGGAAGAAATGTCTTTAGTAAATGTAGAAGGTAAAAAATATAGCGCTAATATTTTGATCGAAGAATTAGATGAAGAATCTCTTCTGTTTCAATATCAGAAAGAGTTATATCCAGAAATATCGGCTGAAATAGGGGATCGTTTGTATGATTTTATTATAGAGAGTGGTTGTTTATCTAGTGATTCAATTATTGGGATAAAGGATAGGAATATGATTTTATGGTCATTGATTTTCTATCTGATGACATGGGAAGAAAATCCAAATGAAAAGAAGATTTTGTTTGAAGAGGCAGCGGATATCCGAGCAGATGGAGGACAAAATATTATTCAAGCGATTGTCAAAAATGAATCTATGAGCGAATATTATGCAGAAATAGGAATGGATAAATTTGTTGGACCATGTTGGAATGGGCAGAAATTAGAAAATTGTTTTGCAATATTATGGCTTTTAGATGGTGCATGGACAGAACATAGGGTTATAGAGCATTATGGAGGTCTTAATATAGCTGGAGAATTAAATAGTTTAATCCATTTTTATCAGGGAGATAATTTACATTTGGAAGAGTATGCAACATTAATTCAAAAGGGGTATATTAGGAAAGATGAGAAAGGGAAATATGAATTTACAATGCCTGTTTTGAAAATGGGGAGTGTAAGAGATGAGCTTCTGGCAAAAGCGAAATGTATAAAAGAAGAAGTTTATCGTAAAAATGAGAAGAAAATTGAAGAGTATAAAAGAAATCTATTAAAGACAGTGCCAAAAAATGTAAAGAAACAGCAGGAATATTTTGTACAGAATATATTTAAAACTTCTGATAGTTGGATGGTTCTTTATGCAGTTAAGGCTTTAGTGGAATCAGGGAAATTAGTTATGCCGAAGGAATCAGAAAAAATGTATGTTTCTAGGATGTTGATTGTAGGGGAGAATAATAATTAGAGGGGTATTTTTTTAGGTTTGTAGTTTAGGGTTAGAGAAGAAATGAAGTTCCGCTTAAGGCAAGGAACGATTCCAACGAAGCCGCGCTTTCGCTCCGTTCCAGACGTAATGGTACTAAATTCGCCATTTCGCTTCTTGCGAAATTGCTCATTAAGTACCAACGTCTTCCAAGGGGCTTCTTATGGAATAGTTCCTTGTCTTAAGCTAGTTTTTTGTTTATTTTATTGTGAGGATATTGCTTTAGAGGTAGAAAAAGAATGGGATTTACTTGTATTGACACATAAATAATAATATATTATAATGATATCAATAGATTTTTACAAAAAGAAGAGGAAAGAGTGATGAAAAAGAAAACAAAAATTATTTTGTGGTGTTTGTCAATATTCTTTTTATTAGGGGCATTAGGATGTTTGCCTAAAACGCTTTTAGCAGCGTTTTTTTTATTTCTAGCAGGTATTTCCTGTAATCCATTATTTTTAGATTATCTGGTTAAGATTGGGAAAAATCCTCCAAAAATAGTTAAAATAGTGATAACCTTTGTATTGTTTATGATTGGTGGTTCGATGATACCATCAGTACAAGATACTACGATTCCCATAGAAACGACAACAGAGCAAATAACAGCAAATATTGTTGAAAAACAAGTAAAAAATATATCAGAAACAACGATAACTATTCCATCGTCAGAGGAAATAACAACAGAACAGACAGTTTCTGATGTGGAAAGTTCTTTAAGTGATATAGATCTAGAAGAACAAATTTTAGTTGAATCTGGAGTTTCTGAAACAACTATTAAAGAAACAACAACTATTGAAGAAGTAACAACTGTTGAGGAAATAGTAGAAGAAACAACAATAGAAGAAACAACCACACAAGAAACAGTTCCTCCGACTACAGAAGTTCAAACTACACAAGAAGAAATTCCAACGGAGATAATTGTACATATCACTAGAACGGGATCAAAATATCATAGATCTGGGTGTCAATATTTAAGGAAAAGTGATATTTCTATATCTTTAGATGATGCAAAGAATAGAGGGTATTCACCTTGTAGTAAATGCAATCCACCACGATAAGAAAAAATAATTTTTAAATTTTTTTGGTAATTGCGAAAGTCAAAGGGACGCTCCGGCAAGGAAGTATTCCAACGAAGCCGCGCTTTCGCTCCGTTCCAGACGTAGCGGTACTAAATTCG
>CANRVK010000048.1 GCA_947643285.1 uncultured Eubacteriaceae bacterium | reverse complement strand
TAAAGCAGGCGGAGCTGTACAGACAGGTTGGATTAATGACGGAGGAAAATGGTACTTTGCAAACAGCAGCGGTGTAATGCAGAGTGGTGTTATCAGTGTGGATGGCGTAGTATACTACTTAAATCCTAATTCCGATGGTACTAAAGGCGCAATGATGGTTGGTACATATACGATTAATGGAAAAACATATACATTCGGAGATAATGGCGCATCTATCGGAATCGCTCCAGCAGCAACAGTAGCATTTAATTCTAACGGAACAACAGTAAGTTCCTATGCAAGTTCAAGTGATAGTTCAAGCAGCTCCAGCAGTAGCAGTTCAAGTTCAGGTGGAAGTCATAGCAGTAGCTCTTCTACAAAGAAGGGAAATGAATACAAAAATGGCGACTTGTATATTCGTAAAGCAGGAACAATTAATGCAGAAACCCTGAAAGCTTTAAATCCTGAAGGTAAAGAAATTCAAAATGTTTATATCTCCAGTACAGTAGGAGAAGGAGATGTAGATCTTGAAGATTTAGATGTAAAAGGTGATGTATTTGTTCGTGGCGGTGGATCTGATACAGTTACATTTAAGAATTGTAAAATTAAAGGAAAATTAGCTACAGATAAATCAGAAGGAAAACAAGTACATGTTAAATTATTAGGCAATACAACAGTAGCTAAAGTAGAAGTAAAAAAGACTGCTAAAATTGAAATAGCCTCTAATACAGTTACAATAAATACAATTTTATTAAGTGATATAGCTTCAGTTATATTATCTGACGATGTTACAATTTCGTTTCCAATTCCTGTAATAATTGTAGACACTACTAAGAAAGTAGAAGTATCAACTCCTGTTAAAACATTGCAAGTAAATAAAGCTAATGAACAAGTAGTAGTTAATACTGAAGTTACAAATATAGTAGTTAATGCACCTGCTGAAATAAAATTGGAAGATGGTGCAGACGTTGAAAAGGTAGAAGTAGGCGAATCTGCAAAAGGTACATCAATTACTGCTTCTGAATCAGCAAATATTGATAAAGTTGTTGCTGGTGCAAATTGTACAGTTCCTGCTGGTACAGATGTAGAAGCTACAAAAGAGGGTATTACAGTAGAAGATTCTAAAGGTGAAACAGTAGTAGCTCCAGTAGTAGAAAGATTTGAATTAACAATTGCTAAATGTGATAATGCTACAGCTTCTTTAGATACTAAATTAGTATCTGAAACAGATAAAGCTACTTTAACAATTGTTCCAGAACTAGGATACAAAGTAAAAGAAGTAACTGCTGGTGATGCTACAGTTGGAGCTTTAGAAGTAGCAGAAGATGGAGTTGTAACTACAACTATCACAGGTGTAACTAAAGCTACTGAAATTAAGATTACAGTTGAAAAAGAAACAACTGAGAATCCAACAGAACCAGGCGAAACACCAAGCGAAAGTGAAACAGGAAAATTAGTTATTACAGCTCAGGAAATAAAAGTAACAGGAGGTTCAGCTGTTTATCAGTATAAAATAAATAAAGGTTCTGCTGTAACAGCTAGTGCTCTTAATCTTAAAACTCTTAAAAAAGGTGATACAGTAGAGATTTCAGTAATTATTTCAGGGGCAAGTTATGCAGCAAAATTAACAGTAACAGGAGCAACAGCAACAGATATAGAAGATGGAGTTAGCTTTACAATGCCAGAAGGAAATGTTACTATTGAAGCAACATTAACAGAGCAAAAATAATAACATAAACATTCTATGAATAATAAAGAACTATCATAATTCAATAAAGAACTATGGTAGTTCTTTGTTTTTTTATATATTACTAAAAACAAACAATAAAAATAAAGATTCTAAAACAAATCTAATTAATTTCCATCTCTCACTAGCTTTCCCAATTTATTTATGTTATAATACCCCTATAGTTCTACTATCCTTCCTTTTACCCCATTCATTTAGTACACATTAAAGGAGTAATACTATGCATAAGAATTATTCATTCCGTTCAGCTATTTTTTTGTTATTGTTAACGATATCTCTTCTATACACTCTAACAGGCTGTACGAATACTTCATCGAATACCTCTAACATTTCAAATGTAAGGCGTTATGGTGGAGTAGTTAAAGCAAAACCAAAGGAATCTGAATCTACAACACAACTCAATTATAATGGGACATGTTATGGTGTAGTGACGGCTTTAGATACAGAAAATCTTACTATCACGATTCAAAATATTGATGATGATAGTATTCGACTTTATACTTATACAGGTGCTACAGATGTTCGTGATAAATATGGAGATATCATTTCCATGACTCAAATCAACTTAGGAGATATTGTGAATGGCGGCTATGACGAGGGAAACAGTAAGATGAAAAAATTAACCAAATCTGCTGATGCATGGGAAAACCGCAATGTGACTGATTTTAAGATAGATAATGAGGCAGGAACGATAAAAATAGGTAATACCTTATATCAATTTAAGGAAAATGTGGTCGTATTATCCGATGGAAAGCGTTTGGAAACTGCTACGGAAATTCATGAAAAAGATGAACTTCTGCTCCGTGGCTATGATAAAACTATTTATTCGATCACCATTACAAAAGGTCATGGTTATGTGATATTAGAAAATGCGGAAGACTATTATGGTGGCATCGTAATGGTAGGAAACCGAATCGGGCAGCAGGTTACAGAAGGAATGATTTTGATTGTTCCAGAAGGAGAATACAATCTTCATATTACAAAAGACGGTCATAGCGCAACAAAACCTATTACAGTAGTAAAGAATGAAGAACTTATAGTGGATGTAGGGCAGTTTAAAGAAGAAGCACAACAAATTGGAAGTATTGAGTTTACAATTAAACCAGAAAATGCTATTCTATATATAGATGGCAGAAAAACACCATATGATGAAGTGGTCGAACTCGTCTATGGTTCTTATAAAATCCGAGTAGAAGCAGAGGGTTATATCACTTATAAAGCAGACCTTTTAGTGAATGAAAGCTTTCAAAAGCGAGATATCACGCTCGGAAAGCCAGAATTGGAAGAACCTACAACTACGAAACCTCTTGAAACAGTAGTCGCTTCAACGCCTGAAACCTCACAGGGACAGACCATCACATCAACAGTTGTTACAACATCTCCAACCACTACAACGAAGACAGAGCCTACTGTTCAAACTCCAACTGTAATGACTCCAACCGTAATAACCCCAACTGTAACAGAGCCAAATCAGACGACGATACAACAGGAAACAACTGCACCCGGACCGGGAGCTAACACAGGAAAAGAAATTACAGATTATAAAGTGCATATAGAAGCACCTTCTGGAGTATCTGTTTATTTCGATGGAGTATATCAAGGAATTGCGCCAGTGAGCTTTACAAAGCAGAGTGGAGAGCACACCATCATTTTAAAACAAGAGGGCTATGCGACCAAAGCGCATACCATAACAATATCTAGTGATAAAGCGGATAGCCATTACAGTTTTCCAGCATTAGTGGCAAATTAATGATAAGAAAAAATAAAAAAGCAAAAACAAAGGAAAAAATAAATATCAATATATAAAATAAATAAAAAATTCATCATATTAGCAGGAGGTATTCTAGAATGGATTACAAAAAAAATTATGAAGAGTGGTTAAGCAATGATTATTTTGATGAAGCGACTAAGGCAGAATTGAAAGCAATTCAAGATGATGAAAACGAAATCAAAGAACGCTTTTACGCTGATTTAGAATTTGGAACAGCAGGGCTTAGAGGTGTCATCGGAGCAGGTACAAACCGTATGAACATCTACACTGTTCGTAAAGCAACACAAGGATTAGCAAACTATATAAAGAAAATGGGAAAAGCAGCACAAGGCGTAGCAATTGCCTACGACTCCCGCAGAATGTCCCCAGAATTTGCAGATGAGGCAGCACTTTGTTTAGCAGCCAATGGCATTAAAGCATATGTATTTGAGAGTCTGCGCCCTACTCCAGAATTATCCTTTGCCGTGCGTGAATTAAAATGTACAGCAGGAATCAATATCACAGCAAGCCATAATCCACCAGAATATAATGGATATAAAGTATACTGGGAAGACGGCGCTCAAATCACTCCTCCACACGACACCGGAATCATGGCAGAAGTAAAAGCAGTGACAGATTACAGCACAGTAAAGACCATGGATAAGGAAACTGCAAAAGCAGAAAATCTATATGAAGTCATCGGACAAGCTATTGACGATGCCTATATGGAACAGCTAAAAAAACAAGTACGCCATTTAGACAGCATCAAAGAAGTTCAAAAAGATTTAAAAATCGTCTATACTCCTTTACATGGAACAGGAAATATTCCAGCTAGAAGAGTATTAAAAGAACTAGGATTTGAAAATGTGTATGTTGTTCCAGAGCAGGAATTACCGGACGGAGAATTTCCAACCGTGAGTTATCCGAACCCAGAAGCAAAGGAAGCATTTGAATTAGCATTAAAACTGGCAAAAGAAAAAGATGCAGATTTAGTTTTAGCTACAGACCCAGATGCTGACCGTTTAGGAGTTTATGTAAAAGATTCTAAAACAGGAGAATATATCACCTTAACCGGAAACATGTCAGGCTGTCTGTTAGCAGACTATGAAATCAGCCAAATAAAAGAACTGCAAGGTCTGCCAGAAGATGGAGCTTTAATCAAAACAATCGTGACAACGAACATGGCAGATGCTATAGCAAAATACTATGGTGTAAAATTAATTGAAGTTCTGACAGGATTCAAATACATCGGACAGCAGATTTTAGGATTTGAACAATCAGGAAAAGGAACATATTTATTCGGATTTGAAGAAAGTTATGGCTGTTTAATCGGAACACATGCCAGAGATAAAGATGCGATTGTAGCGACTATGGCACTCTGCGAAGCAGCAGCTTACTATAAGACAAAAGGAAAAACCCTTTGGGATGCTATGATAGATATGTATGAACGCTATGGCTATTATAAAGATGATGTAAAATCTATCACAATGAAGGGAATAGAAGGTTTAGATAAAATCCAGAAGATCTTAGAAGACCTCCGCAACAACCCACCTGCTCAAATCGGAAAATATCAGGTTCTTTCTGCTAGGGATTATAAAAAAGATACTATTCAGAATATGAAGACAGGAGAAATCACTGCTACTGGTTTACCTAGTTCCAATGTATTATATTATGACCTAGAAGATGACGCTTGGGTATGCGTAAGGCCTTCCGGCACAGAACCAAAAGTAAAATTATACTATGGCATAAAAGGAACATCACTAGAAGATGCCAATGAAAAATCACAAGAATTAGGAAAAGCTGTTTTAGCAATGATAGAAGAATAATTAAGAATCAGGAACAGTTTTAGAGTATAGGGGAAATTCCACTAATTCCGCTAATTCCGCTCCGGCAAGTACCTATTCCAACGAAGTCGCGCTCTCGCTCCGTTCCAGACGTAGTGGTACTAAATTCGCAGCTCCTAACGGAACTGCTTATTAAGTACCAACGTCTTCCAAGGGACTTCTTTTGGAATAGGTACTTGCCGGAGCTACTTTATTAGCTGTTCTACAAAAAACTGCATTATGTTACATATTTAATATAAAATAGCAATTCATTTTCCTATTTTTATCAATTGTGGAATGAACTGTAAAAAGAGTGTTTTATAAAATAGAGCGTAAAATCCACTACCTTTAGGTGATGAGATGTAGGCGACTTTACTATATAGTTTACTAAACTATTTTCAACAAAATATGATATAAGAAATATCAATTCAGCAAATCGGAATTTAGGAGTGATAAAATGAACAGACCTATTACAACATTGTTTATGTTGATGTCAGTTGACGGAAAAATAAGCACCGGCGCAACGGACGATTTAGATGTAGACAAAGATTTTCCAAAAATTGCAGGGGTTAGTGAAGGTTTGCACCAATACTATGAAATAGAGCAAACAACAGATTTATGGACTCTTAATTCTGGTCGAGTTCAAGCCAAAATCGGTGTCAATACAAAGAAAACGCCAAATAGAACGCCTGTATCTTTTGTGGTAATAGATAACAAGCATTTGAATGAAAATGGTATACAGTATTTTTGTGCTTTATCAAAAAGGTTTGTGTTGATTACATCAAATGAAAAACACCCAGCATTTAACATAGAGGAAAGTAATTTTCATATCATACATCAAAAAGAATTATCGCTAAAAGATGCACTTATAAAGCTCAAATCAGAATATGGTTGTGAGAGAATAACGATACAAACGGGTGGAACACTAAATAGTTTATTTCTTCGTGAAAAACTATTCGATTATGTTGATATCGTTGTTGCTCCAGTTTTGATCGGCGGCAAAGATACATCTACTTTAATTGATGGTAAATCCTTGTTTTCACAAAGAGAATTGTCAAAATTAGGTGTTTTGAAACTGCAAGAATGTGTGATTTTGGAAAACTCATATTTACGATTACGCTATGAGGTAATTCACTGATAAATTCCAGTTTACCGGGCAGTTATCTGTATAGGATAACTGCCCACTTTAGATATTTTGACGAATCATTTTGTCAAATGACACTGAGCAACACCGATCTGAAAAGGGAGTAAAATGCACGAATCATCAAAAAGGTAGAAAGAGAAATACCAAACTTCTGAAATAGGGCAAGTCCTTAGAAAACCATTTCCTTTAGTGAATAGATAGTTTACGATTAAGTATATAAATTGATAATTAAAATAGGAGGAAAAACAAATGCTGACAAAACCTGTCTATGGTTGGAGTAATTTTCAACTGGAAGATACTTCTATATATGCATTAAGTTATCTTGACGATATTGCGTTCGAGTGGGTAGAACAGGCAATACATGGGCTGGAAACAATGTTGCCATTTTGTGTAAAAGGATATTTAGAACCCAATCGTTTTTTGTGTACAGTAAGCTATTGGAACTGTCATATTATATGTGAAGATGATGAACGTTACCCTTTGCAGAAAGAAAATATAATAAATGAATTTTCTCATACAAGTATGCTGCAATTTTGTCAATACCTTTATGAGGATATAAGCCAGAACATAAACGAATGGATTTCATTTACGGATTACGAAGATCTCGATATTTCAAAAAGAAATGAAGTCCTTACCCAAAAACTGATACATCTAAAAAAGCTGCTTTCTGAAAGAGAAGAATGGTTTGATGTAAAGCATTGCTTTCTCTAAACAATGCTGCATCCACCATAAATACATTCCTTATTTTTCAGATTTCATACACGGAAAACATTTTTCAGAAAAGAGAAAATATTTATCTATAAAAATAAAATGTTTATAACAGAAACAAACACAAAAAAACTTCTGTAAACTAGCTGAAGCAAAGAAGTATTCCAAAAGAAACCCCTTGGAAGACGTCGGCACTTAGCAAACAGCCCTTCGGGCTGTGCGCTTAGTACCGCTACGTCTGGAACGGAGCGAGAGAGCGGTTTCGTTGGAATACTCCTTTGCAGAAGCGGAACTCTAGCCTAAACCCCAAAAAATATCAACATCAATTATTAATTATCAACATTCCAATAAAAAAACACAGAAAAAGCAACAGAAAATAAGAAATAGCAAAGAATGGCAACTTCTTATTTAGAATGAATACTTTAATAATAAAGAATCATTCTTTAGGAGGAAGATATGCCATTCTTTTTTTCTTATTTTATAGAAGCTATGGTGTTTGTAATAGCCTTATCTATAGATGCTTTTTTAGCCAGTTTTGCCTATGGAGTAGACCGTATTCGGATTCCTATTCCCTCTCTTTTTATCATCAGCAGTATGTCAGGCGCTGTTTTAGGTATTTCTATGTTAGTAGGAAGTGTTGCAGGAAAAAACCTCCCTGATGGAACAGGAGCAGTGATCGGCTTTATTGTATTATTTCTAGTGGGCATCTGTAAACTATTTGATGGTGCTATAAAGTGGTATATCAGAAAGTATAATAATATAGAAAAAAATATTAACTTTCATTTCAGCAGTTTTAAATTTCTCCTCACTATCTATGCAGATCCAGATAAAGCAGATGTGGATAGAGGAGGAGTATTATCTGCAAAAGAAGCAATTTCCCTAGGGATCGCATTATCCATTGACAGCGCAGCAGCAGGTATTGGAGCAGGGGCGATGGCGACACCGGTATTATCTTCTATTATACTAACTTGGATAACCAATATCATCGCTATCTTATTAGGTTCTTACTTAGGCTATAGAATCGCACAAAAAATATCTCTAGATTTTTCTTGGATTAGTGGAATTCTCCTGATAATACTTGGGTTTAGTAAACTTTGGTAATTTTTTAAAAAAGGAAAGCTGAATCAAGAGTTCATGTGCCAACAGCGGAATACAAGCTAATAATAACAATGACCCCCATTCTTCCAAAGATAATTTTGCAGTTCCAAAAACTTGAATGAGATAAGGAACTTCTGTCACAATTAATTGTAAAAATACCCCTAAGAAAAAAGAAAATATCATCAAAGGATTAGAGAGATGATTCATCCGAAAGATAGATACAGAGGTATTTCTCATTCCAATCGCATGGAATAATTGTGATAGCCCTAAAACAGTAAAAGCATAGGTCTGAGAGCGTGTGAGAATATCTGGATTGGAAAAAATGCGAGTGATATTCTCAATCGTAAAGGGCAAATGATTTCCCACTAACACTCCATATGGGATCGTGAGATATGCGATTAAACTAATAGCTGCAATTAAAGTTCCATAAAATAGAGTGCAAAAGAGTCCGCCATGAGCGAATAAGTGCTCTTTTGGATCTCTAGGAGGCTTTTTCATCAATAATTTAGCATTATTTTTATCAACTCCTAGAGCTAGAGCAGGAGCGGAATCAGTAATTAAATTAATCCACAAGATATGGCTCGCTTTTAACGGGCTGGGAAGCCAGAATAAAATGGAAAAAAACATGGTGATGATTTCACCGAAGTTGGAGGAGAGTAAAAAGAGAATAGATTTTTTTATATTCTCATAGATTCCTCTGCCTTCTTCAATCGCTTTCTCAATGGTGGTGAAATTGTCATCTGTTAAAATCAAATCAGAAGCATTTTTTGCCACATCTGTCCCATTTTTTCCCATAGCGATTCCGATATCGGCTGTTTTTAAAGAAGGAGCATCGTTGACACCATCTCCCGTCATAGCTACAATATTTCCAAGCCCTTTAAAAGCTTTTACAATGCGCACTTTATGTTCTGGTGAAACACGGGCAAAAACCGTAGTATACACAGCCTTTTTTTGAAGCTCTTCGTCAGAGATATGCTCTAATTCTTCTCCTGATATACATTGAGAGATATCATCTGCGATCCCTAAATTTTTCGCAATCGTGAATGCAGTATCCACATGGTCGCCTGTTATCATCACTGTTTTAACAGAAGCATCTTTAAAAGTGACGATAGAATCTGCTACTCCTTCTCTTGCAGGATCTATCATTCCGACGATTCCAATAAAAACGAGATTTTCTTCTAAATGCTCAGAAGCGCTTTTGGCTGATTTTTCAGGAAGTCCTGTGGCTAGAGCGAGAGTGCGCAGAGCTTCTGATGACATAGTATGAACGGCTTCTTGTATTCCTTTTTTATGTGCAGATGTGATAGGAAGCACTTTTCCATGAAGGAGGATATGGGTGGAGCGTTTTAAAATCTCTTCTACAGAACCTTTGGTATAAGAAATCGAAGCACTTTTTTTCCTGTGAACCGTTGTCATCAGCTTTCTTTTAGAATCAAATGGTATTTCTGACGTCCTTGGCATCTGTGCATCTAACTGTTCTTTTAATTTTGGAGAAACCATAGTGAGCAGAGCGAGTTCTGTCGGATCTCCTAATGCCCCTTCCTCTGAGATAGAAGAATCATTACATAATAAAAAACCTTCTACCAAAGAGGGGTATTTCTCATAACTTAAAGCACTTACAGAAAATAATTGCTGGTCAGTAAAAAAACGAGTTACGGTCATCTGATTTTGAGTTAAAGTGCCTGTCTTATCAGAGCAGACAACACTCACAGCGCCCAAAGTTTCTACAGAGGGAAGTCTTCGTATGATCGCATGAATATTTACCATACGAGAAACGCTGAGGGCTAAAACAATAGTCACTACTGCAGGAAGCCCTTCTGGCACAGCAGCTACCGCAAGAGAAATCGCTGTGATCAGCATTTCCGGTATATTTCGGTGCTGTAAGATGGCGATGCCAAAGAGAGCAGCACACAGAACAATAGCGACAATACTCAACAATTTTCCTAAATCAGCGAGCCTTTTTTGCAGAGGAGTAGCTTCTACCTGAGCGTGATTAATGGAATGTGCGATTTTCCCTATTTCAGTCTGCATTCCAGTAGAAATAACAACACCTTCTCCACGTCCATAAATAACATTCGTGGACATAAATGCCATATGTACCGAATCGCCTAAAGATATCGTTTTTTGAGGGACAAAATCTGCATTTTTTTCCACAGGGACAGATTCACCCGTGAGAGCAGCTTCTTCCATTCTGAGATTCACTGTAGTGATCAGGCGCAAATCAGCGGGAACTTGACGCCCTGCCTCTAATAAAACAATATCTCCCGGCACTAATTGAGAGGCTGGAATCTCATATACCTTTTCCTCTCTCTTTACAACAGCGACAGGGCTGGTCATCTGCTTTAGCGCATCTAGTGCTTTTTGCGCTTTCCCTTCCTGTAAAACACCTACAACAGAATTGACTAAGATAACAACAAGAATGATGACAGTATCACTAAATTCCCTTAAGAGCATAGAGATAGCAGCCGCTAAAAATAATACAAAGATCAAAGGGTCATTTAGTTGTTCTAAAAACATAGCGAAAGGAGTTTTTACATTTTCCTTTGCCAGTTCATTTTTTCCATAAACAGTAAGACGTTTTTTTGCTTCTTCTTCCGTGAGACCTATTTCAGGATTGACTTTTAAGTCTGTGAGTATGTCGGTCTTTGTTTTTTTTTCCTGCATATATGGCACTCCTTTTTCATTGCTTGACTATAGTTAGTACAAGGTATGCATAAAATAAAAAAATATGTGGAAAGAGTTTGAAAGGATTTTTCTAAGTGTGATGGAATGTTTTATCCCTATCATATTTTAAAAGAGTTCATAATATAATATATAGAAAAAACAGAGAGGTTTTTCTATTGAAAAGATTATTTTTAGTGTTCTGCGTTGCAGGATTTTTATTATGTTTATGCAGTTGTAGTCTTCAAAAAGAGAGCAGTGATAAGGTACAGGACTTAGAATTTACAGTAGTGGATAATAAAGAACTTCCAGAGGAACTTTTAAAGGAAATAGACCAAAAAAAGACAGGAGAAATGAAGAATACTTTTACTACAGAGGAGTATTTATATATTGTAGTAGGATATGGGGAGCAGAAGACCAGTGGATACAGCATTGCGGTAGAGGAGTTTTATTTAGGAAAAAATGCGATCTATATCAATACCAGCTTAATTGGACCTTCTAAGGACGAGAAAGTGAATCATGCTCCTACTTATCCCTATATTGTAATTAAAACGCAGAAGAGAACAGAACCAGTAGTATTTCAATAATATCGAAAAAGGGGAGGAATAAAAGGTGGAACTCACAAAGCGCAATATATCTCTTACTTGTAAAAAAGGAAGTGCGATGACACAACTGACATTAGATGATGATTTTAATGTTCCAGACACAAAAGCCGATATAGAGAGAGTTATGAAATATCAGGGGCAGATAGAGCCGGAATCGATCAGAGCTTTAGATGGAAAAGTAGTGGTGCGGGGGAAATTGGCATTTCGTATTTTATATGGTGGAGTAGGGGGCGAGAATGCCATACATAATATGAAAGGGAGTATTCCTTTTGAAGAAACTGTGAATATAGAAGGGATTCTGCCAGAAGACGAAATACAATTTCATGGAGAGATAGAGGATCTTTCTATCAGCTTGATCAATTCACGGAAAATTAGTGTGAAGGCAGTTGTCACCCTACATATTGATGCAGAAGTCACAAAGGAAGAGGAAGCAGGCATTGAACTTATGGGAGAAAATGATTTACAATATACCACACAGACCATTTCATTCACCCCACTGGCGATTAAAACAAAAGATACTTTCCGCGTGAAGAATGAAATAGAAGTTTCTGGAAATAAGCCGAATATTTCAGAAATTATTTGGGACAGCGCACAGCTCCGTTCTATAGAAACCAGACCATCAGAAGGAGCGATTCGGATTCGAGGAGAAATCTTTTTATTTATTCTCTATATAGGAGAAGATGAGAGAAGTTCTATCCAATGGTCAGAACATAATATTCCATTTGATGGAACAATTGATTGTAATGGATGCCGCGAGGATATGATACCAGCGATTAGCTGTCATCTTTCTGGAAATGAACCAGAGATAAAACCGGATTATGATGGGGAACAGAGAATGTTGGGGATTGATTATGTGATAGATATGAACATTCGTCTGTATGAAGACCAACAGATGGATATTGTAAATGATGTTTATTCAGCATTGAAAGATCTAGAACCTGTTACAAAGAAGATTTCTTTTGAAAAGTTAGTGATGCGAAATTCTTCTAAATGTAAGGCTTCTGATAAATTGCGCTTATCTCAGACACAGCCTAAAATTTTACAGATATGTAATAGCAGTGGAACAGTGAGTATTGATGAGATTCATATCGTAAAAGAAGGTCTGCAAATCGATGGAGTAGTAAATGTTTCGTTTCTTTATGTAGCTTTAGATGATCGACATCCACTTCAGACTATGGAAGGAATTGTGCCATTTTCTTATACTGTAGAAGTAAATGATATTCAGCCTAATTGTATTTATCAAGTAGAACATGCACTGGAACAGTTGGGGACGGTGATGCTCAACAGTGAAGAGATTGAGATGAAGGCAGTGATCAGTCTGGATACTTTAGTGATGGATAAATGCGAAGAAGCGATTATTACAGATGTAAAGGAACACCCTTATGATATGAAAAAGATACAAGAACTTCCGGGGATTGTTGGGTATATTGTAAAACCCGGGGATACATTATGGAAAATCGCGAAGAAGTTTTATAGTACAGTGGAGAGTATTAAATCGATTAATGAACTTTCGGATGATCGCATAAAACCCGGGGATCGCTTGGTGTTGATGAAAAAGGTAGAGGAAATATAGAGTGTAGTTCAAGTTCCGCGAAAGGGAAGGAACTATTCCAACGAAGCCGCGCTTTCGCTCCGTTCCAGACGTAGCGGTACTAAATTCGCAGCCCCTAACGGAACTGCTCATTAAGTACCAACGTCTTCCAAGGGGCTTCTTTTGGAATAGTGCCTTCCCTTTCGCTAGTTTGTTGGCTGTTCTAAAAAGAGAAAAAAAGTTTGTTGTTTGATAAGTTGAGGGTGTGTGTGAAGGTGATGTTTTCTATATCCAAAAAATGAAATAGAATCATAAAAAGGGAGCATAAGATCTGTTGATTATTAACAGATTTTATGCCCCCTTTTATGATTCTATTGATTAAGAAGTGTAGTGGGATACGTATGTTTTATTTTATAAAATATTTTTTATTTTTCAAGTTCTGTTACGCTGTCGTCTTCTTTATTTTTTGCTGCATAATCATCGAATTTCTTCATAACCGCATCATAAGTCTTGCTGGAGATATCTGGGAGATCTCTTCCCCATGCTCCTGTAGCTTGTTTATAGCCTTTGATAAATGCATCTCTCATCTTTTCCATCTTTTCCGGATCGCCTCCGCTCAGAGCTTCAGCAAAAGATAGAATACGGTCAGAGGTTTGTTCTACTCCCCAATATCCATCATCTGCAATATCCTTTTGTGCTTGTAAAGCGGTTTCTCTATCTACAGTGAAATTTCCGCTTGCCAAGATTTTCCACATGGAATCCGCATTTTGGAATGTTTTTCCCTGTTTTGTCAACATGCTTTCTACCATCTGACGGAATTGTGAAACACGCTGTTCTTGATCTGCTTTTAATTTTTCAACTAAAGCGGTATTTTGTTTATAGTTGTTTTTTGTAGATTTTACAGCATCTTTTGTAACAGTAGATGATGGTTCATAAACAGCAGCAGTATCATTTGACTGAGATGTTTTATTGTCTGTATTCGTGCTATTTGATTTTGTATTAGTTTTCTGTGAGTAAGTTTCCTGAACCGGTGTGGAAACTGAATTCATAATTCCATTTATGCTCATATTACGCCCTCCTTGGATTTTAATAAAATAATAATTTATATAATCTATATCGGAAGGATAAAGGAATAATTAACCTTTTTTGGAAAATTCCGATTTCAAAATGAGCTATTTCATATACGAAAGCCCGAATTTAAACCAGTATATAGAAAGAATCTAAAAAAATCGAAATTATATTTATAGCTATAATTGAGCAAATCCAGAAAATTGCACAAAATATTCTGTGTTTTGTATGTCGTTCGCGGACAGAATAAAGATAAAACTTCAAACTTGTCGTTGTATGACGGAAAAATTTGTGCAAAATTTTAAAT
>CANRVK010000047.1 GCA_947643285.1 uncultured Eubacteriaceae bacterium | reverse complement strand
CGAATTTAGTACCGCTACGTCTGGAACGGAGCGAGAGCGCGGCTTCGTTGGAATAGTGCCTTGCTAAAGCGACCCACACAGCAAAACAAAATAGATACCATAACCACTTCTACCTCTCATCTCAGAAGCCATGTATAGTATCTATTCTATAACACCCACTTTATTTTTCTAAGAATCCAACTGTTCTTTTAACTTCCCTTTCGCAAAAGAATGTTCCATTCCATATACTAGCTTATACATAATCATGCTGAGTGCTATCGCTCCTATTCCATCTAATACCGAATGTTGTTTTAAAAATACCGTAGATAAACAGATGAGAATCATCAATACAAATGACCCCCTGCGCACCCATTTCTTGTTCTTTAACGCCTCACTATGCATAATCGCGATATGCACTCCTATGGAATTATAAACATGCACACTAGGAAATACATTTGTATTGGTATCCGTTTCATATAGCCTCAATATCATATCAGTAAAAATATTTTCCCTCTCCATTACAGCAGGTCTTAAATTCTGTCCATTCGGCCATATCGTGCAAATGATTAAACTAATCGTCATTCCAATAAATAAAAATGCGCATATCTTATAATAATCCTTCTTATTTGTAAAGAAAAAATATGCAATTCCTATCCCTACATACCCAAACCACATCAAATATGGTATAATGAAAATTTCTTCAAATGGTATGTAATCATCCAGAAAAATATGAACTGAATGATAACTCACCACTGTTCTCTCTAAATATGCAAACCAAGGCAAATAAATAAACGCATATAATAACAGCCATGCATGTTTATATTCTTTTAACCAATTTATTATCACCTTTCCAACAGAAATTTGGCTTTTATCTATGGATTGATTCGTCTGTTTCTTCACAAGCAGCCCATTGTTAAATTTATCCATAACATGCCACCTCACTTTCTAAGACATCTTCATTCCTCTTTTTGTTACAATCGGATTATAACACAAGCCAATTCCTCTCACAAGGTACTTTCCGTAGTTTTTAGTTTTTCTTAATAAAATCTTTTTAATTGAATCCAAAGAACTTCTGTGTAATTTTATACCCCATTTCCGAAACTTTTCTTCCGCCTTTTCCGGGCAGATTCATAGTTCTTCCCATAATTCCTCTATAACGTATTCTCCGATACAGCTTTCGATCTTTCTTTTTTAAATATTTCCATAACTCTTTCTTTTTCTCCAAATTTTCTTCTGTTTCGGATCGTATCAGCATAATCGAAGAAACCGTCATCATAATTTCTAAATATTGTATCATATAACATCTTAATTTTTTAGAAGGAATGAATTTTTTATCATATAAATTATACAGATCGATCAAGATCTTATTCACTCGTATCTGCTGATCAATCCTTGAGATCATCACCTTTTCATTGACAGATTGGTCTTCTCTTCCGATAAAATACCGATAAAAATTCACATCTAAATAATATAATGTCTTTACATAAGGAAGCGGCTGATAGACAAAAATATTATCCACATAAAAGGTATGTTTAGGAAGCACTAATCCGCAATCTTTCAAAAGTTGTGTGCGATAGATCACAGAATGCATTAAAATATACTGCCATTTTGTAAATCCTCTCACTTCATCCCAAGTGATAATTTCATCTCTTGGTATTGCTCTGTGATACTTCATCACCTTTTTTCTTTTTACCCCTTGTTTTTCATAAACAAAATTAGAAATTAACATATCTAATTCTTTTTCTTCCTTCACAATACCTTCTAATAAGTTTAAAATCTGGCTATAAGCTTTTTCATTTACCCAGTCGTCACTATCTACAACCTTGAAATAAGCCCCTGTCGCATGAGCAAGCCCTGTATTCACTGCTTCTCCATGTCCGCCATTTTCCTGATGAATAACTCTAATTATTGTGGGATGTTCTTTTTGTAATCTATCAGCAATTTCTCCTGTTCTATCCTTTGACCCATCATCTATAATTAAAATCTCAACTGCTTCCCCTCCAAAAAGCAATGTTTCAATGCAGTGTTCCATATAAGCCTCTGAATTATAGCAGGGCACGGCAATAGATAATAACTTCACGGTATTTCCCTCCATTCTAATTCCTCTTCTTTTCACTGATGAATGTTCAATTTCTCTTTTTTTCTATTAATTCATCTGCCAAAGTGAGTGCTCTTTCTACAATAGTATCAATATTATAATATTTATATTCTGCTAATCTGCCTAATAGATAAAAATTTCGATATTCCTTCGCTCTTTTTTTATATTTTTCATATAAGCTGAAATCTTCTTCATTTAAAATAGGATAATAAGGCGTTTCTAGTTTGCTATTTGTATATGCGATAGGATATTCCTTCATAATCACAGTGCCTTTTCCCTTGTCCTGCCCTGTCAATTTCTTAAATTCTGTGATTCTCGTGAAATCCTCTGTCATCGTATAATTTACCACTGCTTTTTCCTGATAACTGTCTATCGGATAATATTCCTTTACAAAGCGCAGAGAACGATATGGCAACCGCCCATAGCAACAGCCAAATAATTCATCAATCGCACCTGTAAATATGACCTTTCCTGAAAATGGTTTTCCTTGATAAAACACCATCTTATTATCCAAATATAAGATATCCTTTGCCTCTGTTCCTAATAATAAAGAAATCCCCGGATAACACAACATTTCCTCTATTAACTTTGTATAACCTGCAATCGGCATCCCCTGATAGATATCCTGAAAATATCGATTATCCCTTGAGATAAGAACTGGCACACGTCCTGTCACTTCTGGATCAATCTCTTCTGGCGTCTGTCCCCACTGTTTCATCGTATACCGCAAAAAAATATGTTCATATACATATTCTGCCACAGCTTTTAAATCTTCATCTTCCTGCTCTTTTAATTTTAAAATAGGAACACGGCTGCCCATGCCAAATGTATCAATTAATTTCCTCTCTAATTGATTTGCCATCTCCTCTCCATATACCATATGAAGAGTATTGAGGTTAAAAGGAACAGGGATATATTGTCCATTTACATTAGCGACCACTTCATGGTTATATTCATACCATTCCGTAAAACGTGATAAATATTCATATACTCTATCTGAATTTGTATGAAAAATATGCGGTCCATATTTATGAATTAAAATATCATGCTCTTCCTTCTCATCATAACAATTTCCAGCAATATGATCTCGTTTCTCTATTACCAGCACTTTTTCTTTTCCGCGCTCTGCTAATTCTCTGGCTATCACAGAACCTGCAAAGCCACTTCCAATTACAATGCTATCATACATAACATTACCACCTTTCACATTATAGATTATTATAATTGTTTCAATAAAATTTTCCAACCCTTATTCCTTAAAATATTCTAAACTTTCTCTCAAATTTTCCTTTGTTCTTACAAAATTAATTCCTCTCCCATCATTTCCTTTCAAAAAAGAATAAAATAAACCCAGTTATAATTGTAGTAAAAACCGCTGATAAAATCATTCCAGATATACCCATCTGTATCTGAAATTCTGTAAATAAAACAGAGGTCAAATTAGCTGCCATATGAAATAAAATAGGGGCTTTTAAAGTCTGAAATCTCTCATAGAGATATACTAATAATATTCCAATCAAAAACGCATAAATCCCCTGTACCACATTAAAATGATAGATTCCAAAAAATAATGCAGATAAAAAAACGGCTGCTTTTTTATTTATCATTTTTGCAATTCTTTTATAAAATAATCCCCGAAATAAAAACTCCTCTACCATAGGTGCTGCTACCCCTACCGCCAGCACTTCTATCATCAAATTTCCTCCATATAATACCTGCGCTGTTTTCTCAAATCCCGAAAATATCTTCATAATTCCACTTAAACTAATCCAATTATTCAATGCAATACAACAAGAACTTCCCAATATCATAATCAGAATCCATTTCTTCACACTTATCCTTTGATAATCTTCTTGTCCCCCTAATAGTTCTTCTTTTCTATCCTTTTTATATAAATAAAAACAAATAGGAATCGTAATAACAGCCGCTATTAGTGTAACAATTATTCCATATCGGTTATATTGCAATTTACTCTGCTCCCAAATATCTCCTCCCTGTCCTGTTATGCCCTTAACAATAAACAGATAAACAATCCCTTGTATGATATTCCCTATTAACTGATAAACAATCACCATATAACATGCACGCAAAAATTTTCTTAAACTAATTTCTTCTTCCATAAAATACCTCCTTAGTAACGATAAAACAAAAAGCAGTTGACAAATACATTGCGCCGCCATATACTTTGATTATCAAAGTTTTTTAGAGAAAGGATTTCAACTATGATGACGAGCCGTATTATTGGAACTGGCAGCTTTGTTCCAACAAAAACTGTTTCCAATTTTGATCTGAGCGAACTGGTTGATACAAACAATGATTGGATTGTAGAACGTACTGGTATTGTAAATAGAAGAATTGCGCAGACAGATTCCACTGTTTCTCTAGCTGTAAAAGCTGCTCTAGCAGCTATAGAAAACGCCTCTATAAAACCAGAAGAAATAGATCTCATCATTGTCGCCACTTTCACTCCCGACAACGCTATGCCCAATACTGCCTGTGAAGTACAAAAAGCAATCGGTGCATATCATGCATTTTGTTTTGACTTAAATGCTGCCTGTTCTGGTTTCATCTACGCCCTTCAAACCGCACATGCATATTTGAAATCGGGAATGAGCCATACCGCACTGGTGATAGGAGCAGAAACGATATCCCGAATCGTCGATTGGGAAGATAGAAGCACCTGTATTTTATTTGGAGATGGAGCAGGAGCTGTTCTTGTAAGACAAGATTCTCATGGCATTATTGATATTCTCTCTGGCTCAGACGGAAGCAAAGGGGAATTTTTAACACAGCCATATGCCCATTTCACCACTCCTTTTTCTAACAGCGATTCTGCTTCTATCCTTCCTTATCTAAAAATGGATGGACAGGAAATATTCAAATTCGCTGTCAGAAAAGTTCCAGAAACAATACTCACACTAACCACACGCGCCGATATCTCCCCCACTCAAATCCAGCACTATCTCTTACATCAGGCGAATAAACGCATTATTCATGCAGTAGCAAAACGTCTACAGGTGAAAGAAGAATGTTTTCCGATGAATCTAGAAAAATACGGAAATACTTCCGCTGCTAGTATTCCAATTTTATTAGATGAATTAAACCGCATGGGAAAATTAAAGGAAAAGGAATATTTGATATTTTCTGGATTCGGCGGAGGACTGACATGGGGGACAATTTTATTACAATGGTAATTCCCGCAAGATAAACATTTGCAAATAAATCCCTTGAGCTATTTTTACTTTTTCATCAAAGGGGGACGCTTAGGACAAGAATTATTCCAACGAAGCCGCGCTCCCGCTCCAGACGTAATGGATACTAAATTCGCAACTCCTTATGGAGCTGCTCATTAAGTACCAACGTCTTCCAAGGGGCTTCTTTTGGAATAATTCTTGTCCTAAGCTAGTTTTTCGCTGTTCTAGGAAAAAAAACTAGAATGTTGACATGGAAAATAACGCTTTCTAATACTTTAATTTACATGAAAAAGCATTTGTTTTTACCTAAAAAAATTTTTTTATGATAAAACTAATCGTTTTCTTTTTTCGTTTGATGATGTTAAAAACATTTTCATTAAATTCTTCATCAGAATATCTAAATGAGGCTGTTGCAAAATGAATATGAAATACTAAATATTGTATATATAATAGAAACTTATATCCATATATAGTATAAAATTTTTATTTTGCAACAGCCTCAATAAACTGAAAATGGTTTATAGTTCCATTCGGCTCATATATAAAAGAGGGTAAGGATTTCCTTGCTCATCATGAGTTGTTTTTTTATAAACTTGAAATCCCATATGTTCATAAAAACCCTTAGCAAGTGGATTTTGTTCATTTACAGTCACTTCATTAATTGAATAATACATGATACCATAGTTAATCAACTTTTTTCCTAATCCTTTTCCTCTTTGTTCATTTGAAACAAACAGCATTTCCAGTTTTTGTCCATCAATTCCCATAAAAGCAATAGGAAGTTTATTTTCATTCTCTGCAATAATTAAATATGGTATTTCTTTGATTGCCTGTGGAACATATTTTTTAATGTTTTCTATCTCGCTATCCGATAAAAACAGATGTGTTGCTCTCACAGAGTTCTCCCATACTTCCAATAGCTGTTGTATCAATACTGGCGTTCTTTCTTCCATTTCAATTGTTCTCATATTTTTCTCCATAAATTCATCTTACGACTAAAGTCGGCGAGTGTTCTTGGTACATTTAATAAATTCTGGTTATCGTTCTAATTATAGATATTTATTAAATTCAATTTGTTTTAGTGAAATCACTATAATTATATTTTGAAAACACTTTTCCATCTAACCCTCACCATTCTTCGCAAATCAGAATATTACTATATATTTTCTGCAGAACAGCCAAAAAACTAGCTTAAGGCAAAGCACTATTCTAAAAGAAGCCCCTTGGAAGACGTTGGTACTTAATGAGCAGTTTCTAGGGAAGCGAAACGGCGAATTTAGTACCGCTACGTCTGGAACGGAGCGAGAGCGCGGCTTCGTTGGAATAGTGCTTTGCCTTAAGCGAACCCCAGCCCCAAAGTCCCCTTCTCCCCCTCCATTCAAACCTACATTATTCAAGAAAAATTAGATATCCTTAGATGTGCCAATCTTATTTTACTACATTCTCTCAGGTGCTTGAAATCCTAATAAATCAATACAGGTTTCTAACACCTCTTTTGTTAATTTCAATAATGTTATCCAACTATATTTCTTCTCTTCCTCTTCCTCTTTTAAAATGACAACATTATGATAAAAGCTATTAAAGTTTTCTGCTAATTCATATAAATATTGGCAGATCCTATGAGGTGCTATTTCTTGATAAGAACTTTCTAATACATCAGAGAGTTTAGAAATCACTAACATCAAATCTTTTTCGCTCTTTGTGTAAGCAGGTTGGATTTTATCTGCCTTTTCTAAATCTCCTCCATTTTCTACATATTTATTTAAAATAGATTTGATTCTCACAATCGTATATAAAATATATGGTCCTGTATTTCCTTCAAAAGAGGAAAAGCGCTCTATATCAAAAATATAATCTTTAGAAGCCTGATTTGACAAATCTCCATATTTAATAGCTGCTAATCCTATTATCTTTGCTGTTTCTTCTATATGTTCTTTTTGAATACCGGGATTTTCTTCCATTTTCTTGCAGACTGCTTCATAAATTTCCTTAATCAGATATTCTAGGCGCATAACACCGCCTTCTCTTGTTTTAAATGGTTTCCCATCTTTCCCATTCATAGTTCCAAATCCTAAGAAATCCATCTTGCAATCAGAAGATACCAGACCTGCTTTTCTTGCAACTCGAAAGACTTGGGTGAAATGTAATTCCTGCCGTTTATCTGCCAAATAAATGTAGTGATTAGGTTGGTAGTCCTGTTCTCTCTGCACAATAGTAGCGAGGTCAGAAGTTGCATAAAGAGAAGCTCCATCTGATTTTTTAATCAGACAAGGAGGAATTTCTTTGGAATCTTCTTCCTGTGTGACATCTACAACTAACGCTCCCTGACTTTCATAAGCGATCTTTTTCTCCACCATATCTTCTATCATCTCATCAATATAAGGCTGTGCATCACTCTCTCCCTTCCAAAGATCAAATTCCACCTGTAAATTATCATAATTTTTCTTTAAATCCTCTTTTGAAACTTTCATGATCATCTGCCATAGTGCCGTATAAGCAGGATCTCCATTTTGCAAGCGATAAGTTGCCTGATGCGCTCTTTCTTTAAATTTTTCATCTTTTTTAGATTTTTCACTTGCAGTAGGATAGATCTCTTCCAATTCTGAAATTGTAAAAGGAGGCTCTTCTTTGGAAAAATCTATTGTTTCATTTTCTTTAAAATAAGGCAGTTCTGGTTTTCTGTCCTTCACTTCTTCTATGATCAAGCCCATTTGAAGCCCCCAATCTCCCAAATGAACATCTCCAATCACTCGATTTCCAAAAAATTTCATGATGCGTTTTACACTTTCTCCTATGATAGCAGAACGCAGATGACCTACATGCAGAGGTTTTGCCACATTCGCGCCTCCATAATCTACTATAATAGTCTTTGGATTCTCTTCCTTTTCACATCCAAAGTCTTTCCCTTTTCTCATCTGATTCAAATAATCTGCTAAAAATACTTTATTAATTTTGATATTAATAAACCCCGGCATCACGGCTGAAATCTCTTCAAACATCTCTTTTTCCTGTAATTTCTCTGTGATTTCTTTAGCGATCATAATAGGAGCTTTTTTATAGATCTTCGCCGCCGCCATCGCCCCATTACATTGATACTCACATAAATCAGGGCGATTCGATATTCCTACTTTTCCATATTGAGGATCATATCCACAGTCTTTCAATGCGTTCTGTAATTCTTCTGTGATTAAATCTAATATCTTTTTCATCGCTTTTCCTTTCTAGTTTTTTAATTAATAGAATTTTAAAACCTTAAAAACCATATATCTAAAAACCATATAAATACTACCCTTTACAACATTACTCTTTTATATCTCCCCCACTGAAATTTCATAGTTCATCATAAAATTCACATTTCAAAAAGTAAAACAGCCACAAAGTAGCGGAGGCAAGGAAGTATTCCATAAGAAGCCCCTTGGAAGACGCCGACACTTAATAAGCCATTTCGTAAGAAGCGAAACGGCGAATTTAGTGTCCGTTACGTCTGGAACGGAGCGAAAGCGCGGCTTCGATGGAATACTTCCTTGCCGTAGCATCCCCTTTTCTCCTATCATTATTTTTTGTATTCTATAGAATCTTAAAATAAGCCAATAATCTTTCCATCATTATCTACATCAATATTATCTGCTGCTGGCTTTTTAGGGAGTCCGGGCATAGTCATAATAGTTCCTGTAATCGCTACTACAAATCCCGCACCGGCTGATACATATACTTCACGGATATGTACATCAAACCCTTCTGGTCTTCCTAGTTTTGTGGCATCATCAGATAAAGAATACTGATTTTTTGCCATGCAGATAGGAAGATTTCCAAATCCCAATTTTTCAATCCTCTCTAATGCTTTTAATGCCGTGCTGTCATATTCTACTCCATCTGCTCCATAGATTTCCTTTGCAATCGTTTCGATTTTTTCTTTTAATCCCATTTCGTCTGGATATAATAGATGAAAATCGCTTTTTTTCTTTTCTAGTGTTTCCATCACTTTTTCTGCTAATTCTATTCCGCCTTCTCCGCCTTTTTCCCATACCTCAGATAATGCGAATTCACATCCTCTTTGTTCACAGAACTCTTTTACATAATCTAACTCTTTCTGACTGTCTGTCATAAAACGGTTTAATGTCACAACAACAGGCACTCCATATTTGTGTAAATTTTCTATATGTTTTTCTAAATTCACTATCCCTTTTTCTAAGGCTTGTAAATTTTCTAGGTGAAGTTCTGTTTTGGAAACTCCGCCGTTATATTTTAACGCTCTTACCGTAGCGACTAAGACAACTGCATCTGGTTTTAATCCCGCTTTTCTGCACTTAATATCAAAGAATTTCTCTGCTCCTAAATCTGCTCCAAATCCTGCTTCTGTGATGGTATAATCCGCTAATTTCAATGCCATTTTCGTAGCTCTCACGCTATTGCAGCCATGGGCGATATTGGCAAATGGTCCGCCATGTACTAAAGCAGGTGTGTTTTCTAATGTTTGAATTAAGTTTGGTTTCATCGCATCTTTTAATAGTGCTGTCATCGCTCCCACCGCATTCAATTCTGCTGCTGTCACAGGTTCTCCATCATAATTATAGGCAACTATGATCTCACCCAGTCTTCTTTTTAAATCTTTTATATCATCTGCCAAGCAGAGAATCGCCATGATTTCGGAAGCTACTGTAATGACAAAATGATCTTCTCTCACCACACCATCTGCTTTTTTTCCGAGTCCCACTACCACATTTCTCAGTACTCTATCATTCATGTCTAAACATCTCTTCCATACAATCTGATTAGGGTCAATACGCAATAGATTACCCTGTTGGATATGATTGTCTAATAGCGCTGCCAATAAGTTATTGGCGGAAGTAATGGCATGAAAATCACCAGTAAAATGTAAGTTTAATTCTTCCATAGGTACAACTTGCGCATAACCTCCTCCTGCTGCTCCTCCTTTGATTCCAAAGCAAGGTCCTAGAGATGGTTCTCGCAGCGCGATGATCGCTTTCTTTCCCATTTTACAAAATGCCTGTCCTAACCCTACGCTAGTCGTTGTCTTTCCCTCACCGGCAGGAGTAGGATTGATGGCTGTCACTAAAATTAATTTTCCATTTGGATTATTCTTTATTCTCTCTTCTAATTCCTCTGACAGCTTTGCTTTATATTTTCCATAGAGTTCCAACTCGTCTTCCTCTATCTTTAGTTTCTTTGCCACCTCTCTTATTGGCAGCATCTTTGCTTCTTGGGCGATTTGAATATCTGTTTTCATCAAAAATTTCTTCCTTTCCTCTTTTATTTTTTCTCTTGTTCTCTGGTAATTTCTACCATCCAATAAGTATATTTTTCCTCTTCTTTCAATAAATAAGGCGTTAAGTTAATCCAACTCGAACAATTATCTAAAATCACTGCATCACTTGTGATAACACCTTCTTTTGTATATAAAACTCTATCCACATCTGGTATTACAGATACAAGCACTTCTACTTGATATGGTTCGGATAATTCTAAGATAAAATTTTTTAATCTGCCTGAGTTAGAAACAGGAGAATCTAAATAAATCTCTAATTGTGCTACTTTTAATTTGTCTAAAGCATTTAATATACTTAAAATAGCTTTTTCCGTCTTATCAATGATCTGATAAGTACCTCGAAGCCCTGCTAAATCTCTGATAGTGTTATCTTCTCCTTTTATGATAACAGACTCAGAAAATGCGACTTCCAGTGTGATAATGATATTAAATCCATCCATATAAACTTTTCTGCCCTTTAAACCTAAAATATCACACTCTTTTTTCTTTCTATTTTCTAATACTTCTTTTGCAGCCAGTCCCCTCGCCAGTGCTAATCTCTGCCTCTCTGATAATAAATGATGATTGCCAACAAAGGTAGTAGCTGTCTTCACACTATACCCTCTTTCTAATAAAAATGCGACCTCTTCTGCAGCCTTCTTTAATTTTTCTATTCCCTCTCCTGTAAATTCTTTTTTATCTTCTGGCACAAACCCTCTTGTCACTGTCTTGTACATCGTTCTATCCCTTTTATTTTCTTTTATATTAGCTTCTAGATAATTACAAAACTCTAAAAACCATATCCATACTGAGCTTCTTGAGAATTACTTCTTCATATCTCCTCACTAAAATTTTCATAGCTTATCATAATCATAAATTCACTTTTCCAAAAGTAGAACAGCCAACCAACCAGCGGAGGCAAGGAAGTATTCCATAAGAAGTCCCTTGGAAGACGTCGGTACTTAATAAGCAAACCCGCAAGAAGCGGGATTTGCGAATTTAGTACCGCTACGTCTGGAACGGAGCGAAAGCGCGGCTTCGCTGGAATACTTCCTTGCCGGAGCGTCCCCCCTTTTACCTTTCACAATTACCTATTCTTCTATTAGTGAAATATTTCATATTCTAATTTTTTAGCAGTAGGTGTAGCCGCTAGTCCTCCTAATGCTGTTTCTTTTAATTCAGATGGAAGCTGCTTTCCTATCCGATACATTGCTTCTACCACCTCGTCTGCTGGCACAGGACAAACCATTCCTCCTAAAGCTAAATCTGCGCTCAAAAGAGCATTTACTGCCTGAGAAGCATTTCTCTGTGCACAGGGCATTTGCACTAAACCTGCCACGGGATCACATACCAATCCCATCACATTAATCAATGCTAAAGAACACGCATTTACTGCCATTCTTGGTGTCCCTTTTCTCATCTCCACGGCTGCCGCTGCCGCGATAGCTGCTGCCACCCCACACTCTGCCTGACATCCTCCTTCTGCGCCAGAAACAGTGGCGTTTTTCATGATAATTGCTCCTAATCCCGAAGCGGTCAAAATACCATCTAATGTTTCCTTTCTTTCTAATCGAAATTTCTCAGAAACACCTAAAATAACAGCAGGTAAAATACCACAAGACCCGGCTGTTGGAGCTGCACAAATTTTTCCCATCGCAGCATTTACCTCACTGCAGGAAAGTGCAAATGCCATCACTTTATTCAGATAATTTCCGCATAGAGTATTCTCTGTATTGCTGTACTCAGAATGTTTATGAGATAATCCTGTAATCAAATTTCCTACTGTTTCTTGTGGTTTAGAAAGGGCTTTATTGGCAGAAGTTTTCATTACTCGATATCGTTCTTCTAATCCCTTATAAATTTCCTCTTCCGATTTTTCTGACAATAACATTTCATTTTCCAAAATAATTTTATATAAAGGGACTTGTCTTTCTTCTGCTAGTGCTAATAATTCTTCTATATTATGGTACATATTCTACCTCTTTTCCATGTAGTTTTATTATATCAAACTATAAAAATCCATAAATTCATTGTAAACTGCACTCATAGATTTTAAATATTAATCACTTTTACACTTATAATATTTTTATTCCTCATGATCTCTTGTTCAATCTCTTCTGGAATCTCCCCATCTATTTCAATAATACAGCACGCTCTATCCCCTTTTCCTGTTCGACTCAACTTCATTGTAGCGATATTTAAACTATGTTCTGCCAAAATACCGCTCACCTCACTGATAACTCCTTTTTTGTCATATTGATTAATGACAATAGTAGGTAATTGTAATGACATATTTGTGACAAATCCATTAATTTCTATAATCTCAATCTGACCTCCACCGATAGAAGAACCTACTACCACATTTTGACTTCCATCTAACATAGTCAATGTCATTTTTACTGTGTTTTCGTGTACTCCTTCTAATTCTATCTCATAAAAATCAAATTCTAAGCCCTGATTTTTAGCGAGTTTAAAAGAATCTGCCAAAGCCTCACTATCTTCTGAAAGTCCTAATGCTCCTGCCACTAAAGCCTTATCTGTTCCATGCCCCTTATAGGTTTTTGCAAAAGAACCATGTAAGCCAAATGAAATATGGGTAAATGGTTCTTTCACTATTAATCTAGCCACTCTAGAAAGTTTTGCTGCTCCTGCTGTATGAGAGCTAGAAGGTCCTATCATAATAGGTCCAACTACATCAAAAATACTGATATCCATCCTTATCTTCACATCCCTTTCTTTTATTATTTCCATTCTTATCTCTTGTAAGTCAGTTTATAAATTTTCTCTCCTTTCTATTATCGGTTTTCCTTAAAATTTTATTCTAACGCCCTTATTCATCGCTTTCTATTATTTTGCTTCATTAAGATGGGCGTATTATGTCATTACCATGTTATTCCACATGACATTTTTCTTGTTATTGTATCACATTCATACCTCACAAGCAACCGCAAGAATAATTTGTCCTTTTTACTTTTTGTGTGATTAGAATAAAAATTATCTATGTTTTGGGATATTTGAAAGTTAAAGAGGGTCGCTCCGGGAAGGAAGTATTCCAGCGAAGCCGCGCTTCCGCTCCGTTCCAGACGTAATGGTACTAAGCGCACAGCCCTTTTCGGGCTGTTTGCTAAGTACCAACGTCTTCCAAGGGGCTTCTTTTGGAATACTTTCTTGCCTCCGCTAGTTAATTGGCTGTTCTGCTTTTAAAAAAAAGCGTTAGTTTCATGATAATAAGAAAAAAGTGAAATAAAAAAATTCAGCAATTTTATCATTGTCTTGATATAGAAATGTTGTTATACTAAAGATAATCTGTGTATTTATGCAAAATATCTTTATTGACGATAATATAAGAAGATGAGAATTATTTTTTTTAAGATAAAGTAAAATTAATTGGAGGAAATATGATTTATAAGGCAACTAAAAAGAATGTCCATCATGTGGCTGAAATGGCTTCTATTATGTGGAAAAACCATGATATAGAAAATTTAGTGAAAGAACTGGAAACGGTTATTACAAGTGAAGATGGAGTGATTTACATATATTCTGAAGATGCTCAAAATATTGGTTTCGCTCAGTGTCAATTACGCTATGATTATGTAGAAGGTACACATAGTAGTCCTGTAGGATATCTAGAAGGTATTTTTGTAAAAGAAGATTATAGAAAAAGGGGAATTGCAAAAAAATTATTACAAGCATGTGAACAATGGTCGAAAGAAAAAGGATGTACTGAATTTGCCAGTGATTGTGAAATCACAAATGAACAAAGTTTGAAGTTTCATCTTAAAGTAGACTTTTCAGAGGCTAATCGTATTATATGTTTTACTAAGAAATTATAGAATACTATTTTTGCAATTCATCTCGTCATTGTGAACTACCCATTGTCTAAAGCCAATGGGCTTCCTGCTTCATCGACCTCG
>CANRVK010000046.1 GCA_947643285.1 uncultured Eubacteriaceae bacterium | reverse complement strand
TATTGCCTCTGTAAATTTTATCGCACCATCTTCATTTACATGGCTTCGGTCATAAAAATGCTCTATTTCAGATTTCCATAATTCTGGTTTTGCAAAATTTATATCATAATAATCTGCACCCTCACTTTCTACTAACTCTTTCAATTGATTAGTAAAAGAAGCATAATAACTTGTAGAATAAATACTTGTGATAGGAACAGGCGCAGCTAACACAATTACTTCACATCCCCTTTTTTGACAAAATGAAATCATGTCTTTAAGGGTTGAAATTTTTTGTTCAAAAAAAACACATTCTTTATTTTCAAAGCCTTCTTTTTCTCTTTTTGTCAAATTTTTATCATTTAACACTAGAGGATTGTACAAGTTCTATATCATATTCTAAATATTCTTTACTTAATTTCTTTTTAACATTACTAAATATATTATGAAATGAAGACACCCGATACTCAAGCCATGGAAAAATTCTCTCCATAATTCCATCCATTTTTAATATATTAAAAAAATATTCAGCTTTCGCGGACTTACTTGATAAATAAGGAGCAACTCCTATATACGCACGTGGATGTTCGATTTTTTCATCATTCATTGAAAAACGACCAAGCATAATTAATACCCTTTTTGGATTTTGGTATGCCATAATATTTTTAAATGTTGCATAAATACCACCATCTAATATAGTACTTGTACTTCCCATATTAAATGTATGAAGTCCTAATAATTCATCTGCACGATTAGAATCCCAACTTCTCAATGATTCAGATGCACCAATTGCTATCAGATCATAAGAATTTCTTGGATTCACTGCATCATGCTCCACCCACCTAGAAAAAGAACCTGCTGGAACAAGAAAAAAGATAATGATTTCATTTATAATAAAGAAAACTATAATAAATATGATTAATCGTATCGATGCAGCATATTTTTTTCCTTTAAAATTGTGCATACATAAACCCTCCAATTGTATCATCTACATTTGCTATAAAAGCAATCGTAAAAAAAATAAAAATATAAATACAAACCCATCTGATCACCAAAGGTTTTTTCAAAATCATTTCTCTTACTGATTTGCCTGTTTTTTCTTGTATCACACTGACCACAAATAAAAGAAGTATTGCGAGCAAAAGAACAATATAATCTAATTTCGTTAACCCAAAATCCAATAAAGATGTTTTATTAATTTCCGATATATGAAAATTTGTAAAAACATTTTTAATCATCATAAATGAACCTTTCACCCATGGGCAACGATCGAAGAACCATCCAAAATTTACAATTAAAAATGTTCTCAAGATCCGAAAGTATTGAAACCATATACTTTTTTCATTTATATGTAATACTTTTTTCATTTTATAAAATACTGGTTCTAACAATGCACTTACAGCAATTATCATACCATTATATAGTCCCCAAATAACATAGTGCCAATATGGTCCATGCCATATCCCAACTAATAAAAATACAATTACATTGCCTATTGCAACTGGTGCAATTTTTTCTGCAGTTGTTCCTAAATATTTCTTTACTGTTTTACTAATTTTACTCATTGTTTTTGTCAGCGCTAAGGGATAAAATACATAATCTCTCATCCACGCACCTAAACTTATATGCCAGCGTCTCCAAAACTCTGATAACGACTGTGAAAAATATGGTCGTTTAAAATTTTCTGCCATTTTAATACCATAAATTTGTGCAATACCAGTGATAATATCGATCCCACCTGAAAAATCTGCATATTGCTGAATTGAGTATATTAAGACACCAAATCCCGTGAGTGCTCCACCATAAGATCCAGGATGCTCAAAAATACTATTGACAATAAATAAACTTCTATTCGCTATTACAAGTTTTTTAAAGTATCCCCATAAGATGAGCAACCCTGCTTTTTCTAACATTTCGATGTCAAATTTATGTTCGCTGTATAATTGTTTGCTGAGATGATCATATCTGCCAATCGGTCCTTGAATAATTTGAGGAAAGAAAGATACAAATAATGCAAATTTAAATAGATTTCTTTCTGGTTTCACTTTTCCCCAATAAACATCAATTAAATATCCTAATGACGGAAAGGTGTAAAATGAAATTCCTAATGGCAAAATTAAATCTGAAAATTGTGGCAATTCTCCCACCTGAAATGATGTCAAAATGCCATTCAAATTTCCAATTATGAAATTGATATACTTTAAAAATGCTAGTATTCCAACATTAATGATCAAAACACTCCAAAAGAAAATCTGTTTTTTTCTTTTTGCCTTATTTTTCATCTTCTTTTTAACTTCAATAGTCGGTTTTGTATTCAGCGATTTTATCTCTTTTTGAGTCTTTTCATCAACCCATGCTATCCATATAGCTCCTATCCATACTGTAATTGTTGTTAATAGAATGAATCCTAATGTTTTTAAACCAGCAGAAGCATAAAAGTAACTGCTTAATAAAAGCAGAAAGAACCATTGAAATTTCTTTGGTATTAAATAATATAAAACGCAGCCAATAAAAATAAATATAAAAAAATCTATAGAAAATAATGACACATTTTTACCTCCATTTGTATATTTCTTTAAATTAATCTTTTTCCTCTTTCAAAGCTTCCACTTTTTTGATAAATTTATTTATTATTTCATCGCTTTTGTCATATACATCCTCATATACTTTAAAAATATCATATGCAATTAAAGCACATTCTTTATAATCTTCAGATTTTACTTTTGATAAATGTTCTAATGTCCAATTAACATAATATTTATTAAAGCGCTGTTTCATATAAAGATCTAAAAATCCATTTTCTTCCAATAATTTCCGTCTTGGTTTCTCAATTAAATAATATTTTTCAAAAAATTTTTTTCCAACATTATTTATCGTTGAACCTTCTACCTCTGCATAATATATATGTATAGGTACATTAAGGGCTTTTATTGTTTTTGCTTTTAAAAAAAGTTCCCAACAAAATAAACTATCTTCTCCTGCTGCACCAACAGGCTGAAGCAAATTATTTTCTAATATCAGTGATTTTTTTATTACCATAGCTTGAATACTCATAGGTGAAAACTCAATCATTTTCATAAAATTAACAGAATCTTCAAAAACCAAATCCTTTCCATATTGAGTAACAAATTTTTGATAATACTTTGCATCTACAATTTTTGTTGTAAGTTTAAGCATATTCCCAACTGTTATATCATAATTATTTTTAACACTTATATCATATAATTTTGTATAACCATCTGATATCGCTTCATTATCTGGATCAAGATATGTTACATAATCAGCACTTGCTAATTCTATTCCTTTATTTCTAGGTCGAGAAGCAGAACCACTTCCACCATCCCCAAAAAGAAACATTTTAACATTACTATAGTTTTTATTTAGATATTTTACCACTTTATCTGTAAATTCATCTGTTGATCCATCATCTACAAGTATAATTTCCATAGAACGAAACATCGTACTTCTCTTAAGAGAAGTAAAAGCCTTACCAAGTAATTGTTTTCCATTATTATATACAGGAATAATTACAGATAATTTAAAATTTTCCTCCTTTTGTATTCTCATCTTTTTTAAATTAAAATTAAAATGATCAATACTATATCCATTAGATAATTCTATCGTTCCATGAAATGCTTTTAATTGTTCACAGGTAAAATTTTTACTCCAAAATAAAGTACAATATTTATTTTTCATACAATTTACATAATCGTGTTCTTTTCCTTGAATCAATACATCTCCATCATAAACTGCATCTTTTGTAATATAATCACAATCGGTATATTTAAAAGCATTTGACATATCCTCCAGATAAAATAAATCATAGTCCATATCCTCATGAAAGAATGTCACCATATCACATTCTGCTAATTTCCTATCAGAGAACTCTTCTATAGTAATTAATTCTTTATTATTGTAACTTTGATAGTTAAAAACCTCTCTGATCTCTTGACTAATTTTATTTACAACAACCAATATCTTTCTTAGATTATTATTTTTTTGTAATCCTACATTTTCAAGTATCTGTCCTACTCTGTCATATGCTGTTTCACCTGTCATTACAGATCGGATTCCTGCAATTTGATGTTTATATAGCTCTTCATCTGAATATGAATTTATAATCTTTCCTATCTCTTCTTTACCTGTAATAGTATAGATCATAGGAAGTTTATTATTCATACCAACACTATAATTGGATATTAAAAGCGTTCCTGCTGCCTGTAATTCATAACCTCTATTTGCAAACATTGTCATACTATCGGTTACACTGTTTACATTAATCGCCCAATTATATAACTTATGAACTTTTTGTAATTCATTATGTTCAATGGCAGGAGAAATATATTTCCAGTATTCTCTAGGATACATATATTTTGGATATTTATATTTTTCTGAAGTGTAATTACGATCAATAATTTTTAAATCAATTTTACTTTCTAAAACTCCACTAAAAAGCATATATGTATCTTTAATTCTTTCTGAATATTTTGACATCCATGATCCTGAAAATATTACTCCTTTTCTTTTATAAGGATTTCTAAATCCAATAGGATTATGATATAAGGGGTTTATTCCAAAACAAACTACATTTACATTATCATTACCACAATCTTTTTTATATTTATTAACAACCTCTACACATGTTGTAAAAATATAATCACACTCCATCGCAATGCCTAAAAACACACTATAATTGGGCGGATCTTCTTTTGAATAAAATGCTGTCATCTTTTTACAATCCTTATATATTTTAATAATCTCATATATAAGTTTACGCTTATCATGTCCTTCTTGAGCAGCTCCTCTCCATTCCTCATTCAATCCTCCCCATGTAGAAACTATAAGTAGAAAATCTGTTTTTTCTACAATCGACTTCCAGTTATCTGGTGTTATAAAAATAAAATTCGCGGCATCTTTAAATGCTGCATAAAGAAATTCATCAGCAATTATTCCTATTGTATAATTATGTTTTTCATAATATCTTCCACCATTACTTATAGGAATTCTATTCAAAATATTGTTAATTCCATCAAAAAACCCTCGATCTGTTTCCCTTTGAAATATCTCAAATATCTCTTTTTCTTCCGACATTTTTAAATTCTTTTTTTCTTTTAGCAGGGTATTCTGCTTCACATATTTTAATTCATCTCTTTTCTCTTCTTTTGTATCTCTATCGTTTCTAACTATTTTTCTCACAAATGGTATTTTTTTAACTAACTTTTTTAAGTGAAATATTATTCTAACTATTTTTCTCTTTCCCCTACCTTTAATCTTCCAATAATTCACCTGAATCTTTCCTAATTTTGAATTTTTTAAATCTGAATACTTTATTTTTAGATTCGTTTCGTTCTTCTTAGTTTCATTCAATTTTCTTTTATATATAGAATTATCCTTTTTGAGCTTATTCATATCTATAAACATCTCATTTAATTTCATATTTTCATTTACTGTTCCTTCAAGTCTACCTTGTAATTCAAAAATACGACTTTGAAGGTTCTCTATTTTTATAGCATCTTCCTTTTTTATGACATTTATCTGTTCTTTATAAGAAGAAACTTCTTTATTTGTTTCATCATTAACTATATTTAATTCTTCTATTTTTTTCTCAAGCCTGCTCCGTATTTCTTCAATTTTTTGTTCCTTTTCTAAAATACTATTTTGAAGGTTCTCTATTTTTATAGCATCTTCTATTTTTATAGTATTTATCTGTTCTTTATAACAGAAAACTTCTTTATTTATTTCATTATTAAGTATATTTAATTCTTCTATTTTTTTCCCAAGATTACTCTGTATTTCTTTAATTTTTTGTTCCTTTTCTAAAATACTATTTTGAAGGTTCTCTATTTTTATAGCATCTTCTATTTTTACAGCATTTATCTGTTCCTTATAAGAAGAGATTTCTTTATTTAATTCACCATTAAAATTATTTAATTGTTCTATTTTTTCATTAAAACTTTCTTGCTCCTGTTTTAATTTCTTTTCCCATGATTCTTCTAAAAAATAAACAGCATTTTCATATTCTTCTAAGAAATCTTTTTCCATTCCATCTTGCTCTGATATATCACTTTTTTTGGAATAAGCGATAACTGCGATCCATTTCCCCATAAAAATAACTCGTTGAACTTTAAAAAACTCATTAATTTGATTATAAAAATTGTAAAAATAATAAGTACGTTTATGATCTGGATATCTATTGATACCAAATGGAACAGATGCAAGAAATACTCCATCCTCTTTGAGAAGTACAGATGCCTTTTTTAAAAATAATTGTGGATTAAATAAATGTTCTAATATTTCACCCATAATCACCGTATCAAACTTTTCCTCAAAATCATGAGTTAAAAAATCATCGCATATAAATCTAACTTTCTCTTTTACGCTCTGTTCTTCACTCTTTTGTTCTTCTAACGCATAATTTATGGCATTTATGTCATTGTCAATTCCAATTACATTTTTATTTTTTCGTCCTAGTAGAATAGGTAAAATTCCTTGTGAACATCCAATATCTAAAACATTCTCTCCTTTGACTTTATCACAAAACCAGTCAATACGCCTTTGGCTATTTTCTTTCATAATTTTACTTAATTTTCCGTTATATGCCTCACTAATGCGATCACCTGTCATATTCTCTTCTATACCTCCGTCTTTTTTATGAGCAAATGGCTCTGATTTGCAATTATATTTTTCTGGTATTCTTCTATTTCTTCCTGAGTCATTCCATTATATTTTTTTAAAAACTTTTCATATAATGGCAGTACTTCTTCTATTTTTCCAAATGCTTTCATAATCCCATACTCAAGCCATATAACTTTATTGCAAAAATTTTTTATTTGTGATAAATTATGACTCACAAAAAATATGGTCTTTCCATTCTCTCTAAACAAATTCATTTTATCCAAACACCTTTTTGTAAAAGTAGGATCGCCAACAGATAATGCTTCATCAATAACTAAAATATCTGGATTAATATTAACAGAAATAGCAAAACCGAGTCTGGATTTCATACCACTTGAATATGTTTTTACTGGTTGATGGATAAATTCCCCTATTCCAGCAAATTCTATAATTCCTTCTTTTAATTCTTTTATCTGTTTCATAGTTAAGCCTATCATCAATCCCTTATATTCTATATTTTCCATTCCTGTCATTTGATTATTTAATCCTGAAGAAATTGCAACAATAGAGGAAAATCCTTTTATCGTAATACTTCCTGTTGTGGGTTTTGATATACCACCAATGATATTAGCTAATGAAGATTTTCCACTTCCATTCAAGCCGATCAATCCAATGGAATCTCCCTCTTGAACTTTGAATGATAATCCTTTTAGAGCATAAAAATTTTCATATCGTCCTCTTCCGAAAATCAAATCTTTGATTTTGTCGTTGTTATTTGCATATATTTTATACATTTTTGTTATTTCATTTGCAATAACAACATCTGCTTTATCCAATTCCTCTTCCTCCTTAAAGCATATCAATAAATTTATCTCTAAATTTTACTTGTAAATTGCATCCTATTACAATCAAAACAATATTCAAAAACCAAAAAAATAATATCTTTCTATGATTTGTATAAAATGCCGTTTCATATATCAAACTATCCCTAAAACCGCAAACAATATAATATACTGGATTCAATTTTAATATAAACTGTACCCAACCGGGCAGTCTGCTCATATCCCATAAAATAGGAGTCAGATAAAACCATAGTTTCATAATAGAAGATAATAATTTTTGAAAATCTCTTGCAATCATCGTCAGTACAGAAGTAATAAAGGAAAAACTTATTAAAAATACTAATTCATATCCTAAATAATAAATTAGATTAAACCAATATAAATTAGGAAAATATCCAAAACTTAACAAAATTATTGCTAAAATACCTAATACAACCATATGATTATAAAATTCTACTAATATTGTCCCAACAGAAATTGTTGATATTGGATATTTTAACTTTAATACTGTCCCTGATTTTGAATAAATAGATGCTGCTCCTTTTACAACTCCATGACTGATAAAAAACCACGGAATTAATCCGCATAACATCCATATCAAAAAAGGATAACCATCCACAGGAGCATTATTTCTAATTCCTATGCCAAATACAAACCAATATGTTCCAATCTGTATTAAAGGATTAATAACATTCCACAATTTTCCTAAATACGAATCCTTATTCGCAAGATTATATTCATAGACTGAAATTCTATACATTCTCGCCCTATGAATCCATATCTCTGTAAATACAGCCCAAACATTTTTAAACCACTGAAACGTCGTTTTTTGATTTTCTACAGAACAATAAATAGGTTTTAACCCCTCAAATGAAATTTCATTTGTCATAATACTTTCTGTTGAACCATCTTCTTTTTTTATAAAAAGTTTAAATTTATATTGTCCCGGTTCAACTACCCAATAAACAATGGAATTTTCTTTTTCACGTTTTACTTTATCAATCACTTTATTATTTTTATACACATAAAAGGAATATACTTTTTCATATATACTTGTTTTATTTTGTAATGAAAGCTTATTTATATCACTAAGTAATATTTCGATTTCTATATTACCGTTTTGTTCCAAGGTCATTCCTCCACCTTATTTTTTATCTAATAGGCATTTCGTATTTCAAGATTCTAAGAAATTATTTATCTAAAAACCGCTTTGAAAAGCCAAAAATTTTTAAAAATCTAATGCACAATCAATGCAGAAATATAAATATTTAGAACACAGAACCTTTCTGATAGACTAAACATTCTTCATTTCTGCATGATTTACATAAATATTTTTACTTTCTCTTATTTCTTATACTGATACAAATTTCCATAATTAATGATTTCTACCCCTGCGTCTTCTTGTACCTTTATCATATTTTTTGTATCAAAAATAACCGCATGACGCATCTTCTTTCCTAGTTCTCTATAGGACATATCCTTATATTCCTTATGATCTGTCAAAATCAGAATCAAATCCGCTCCCTCTATCGCTTCGTCCAACGATTCATATTCTCTTCTTTTCACATGGGGATCATACACCGACACACGATAGCCTTCTCCCTCTAAAAGCTCTATCACTTCTAACGCCGGACTTTCTCTCATATCATCGACATTTCCTTTATAGGTCACGCCAAACACCGCTATCTTCGCATCCTCTATCCCCTTCACGAACAACTTCACCTTTTCCACCACAAACTTCGGCATACTCTTATTCGTATCCCGCGCCAGCCGTATGATCTTCGCTTCTTCCGGTGCTTTCGCACAAATAAAATACGGATCGATCGCAAGACAATGCCCTCCTACTCCCGGTCCGGGCTGATGGATATTTACTCTTGGATGCTTATTCGCCATCTCTATCACATCTAAACAATTAATATCCAGTCGGTAACAGATCTTCGCTAACTCATTCGCAAGCGCAATATTCACATCTCGAAAGGTATTTTCCATACACTTAGAAAGTTCTGCGGTCTTTGCCTCTGTCTTTATGATCTCTCCCTCTACAAACGTCGCATACACTTCTGCCGCATGTTCGGTACAAGCTGGTGTGATTCCTCCTACGATCCGATTATTATGTTTTAACTCATATAAAATCTGTCCGGGAAGCACTCGCTCTGGACAATGCGCCAAATAAATCTCCTCTCCTATCACAAATCCGGCTTCTTCTAACATAGGTTTTACATAATCATCCATAGATTTGGGTGCTATCGTAGATTCTACAATTACTGTATTTCCCTTTTTTAAATAAGAAAGAATGGATTTTACTGCTTCTAACACATACGTGAGATCACAACTGAACCATTCATCTTCCTGATTCGGTGTTGGAACAGAGATAATAAAGGCATTGGCTTCTTCTGGTTTGAGAGAAGCTCGAAATCTCCCTTTCTCCACACATTCTTTTATCACTTCCTCTAATCCGGGTTCTTCAATATGAATATGACCTCGATTTAAAGTTTCTACCACTTCTGGCACAACATCCACTCCGACTACCTCACACCCATGACTCGCAAACATCGCAGAAGTCGGCAGTCCAATATAGCCTAGCCCGATAACACATAACTTCATTTTTCTTTCTCCTTTGTCCTATTTATTTATCTTATGAGAATGTTATTCTCAAAAGATATTTTCTTGTATTCTCTTGTTCTTGTTTTTCTAAAAAGACCTTTTCAAACATCTCCCATGGATACAACACATTTTCATGCTCTGCATCTTCTACTATCGTAAAATCCCCCTTCCTAGAAACACATATCCCACACCCCTCTGGCAGATAACAAAAATGTTCTATTACCATATCCAAATCTGGCATGTTATTTTCTTTCTTTATCCAAATCCCATATTGATAATTCTGTTTCTCATCATATAAAAAATCTTTTGCTGTCACACAGTCTGCTATAAACCTTTCCCCTTCTAACTGTTTTATCTGTACGGTTGACTTACACTTTTCTGTCTTTTCCCATACCAAAATTCTCACTTTTTCTCTTTCCTGTAAAATCCCTATCTTTTGAAACATTTCCGTAAAACGTTTTTCATTCGTATGATAGCGAAAAATTTGTTCTCGATTCTCATCACAAATCTTTTCTATCCCTTCCTCTGGCATCTTCCCTCCCAAAAACCAGATCCCTTTCGGAAATAGCTTTCTCATCCCTACCGATTCATTGCTGATTAAAATCGTATTCATCGCCATACATTCCAATACTCTTCTCGCAAACATCGTTTCTGATTCTGTCACCGTATTAATATTGATGGCATACCTCGCATGTTTTAATTTCCTTCCAAGCTCTTCTAAGGAAATCGCAGGTCTGACATAAGACCGATATTTTTCTGGATAAGTTCTTCCCTCTTTTATCGTTCCACTTTGTCTATCATAAATCTCCAACAAAATATCCTGTTCTAGCACCATATCAAAAATCTGTTCTAATGCTTCACAACGCTCTTTTTCCTCTTCATACCAACTCCCTGCAAATACCGCTTTTTTTTCTTTTGCCAAGCATCCTAATGGATGAAACAAATAAGGGGAAAATCCAAACATCATCACATCTGCCTGCCTATGTCCTAAAGCCTTATATTTCTCCACGCACTCTTTTGCTGTCGTAAAAATCCAGTCAAACCGAAGTGCCGTATCTTTAAAATCATACCGATGATGATGAAAAAAAGTGGGATCTTCTTTATTCCAAAATACAGTAGGAATTTGATAAGTATTACAAAATTTCAGAATAGAAAAAAGTTCCTTTCTATTCTCAAACAAAAGTTTATGATTCCGATAAATTCTCCCATGCCAACATTCCTTTTGCTCCTGTAGCCCTGTCCATGCCGACTCACAAAAAAAAACATCAGGTCTTTCTTTCCAAAACACCTCTTTCCAATTTGCAGGCGTCAAAGAAATCACTTTACATTCCTTCTGCAAATTTTTCCATGTCATCTCATCACATATCGCTGCTACTGTAATTTCTTTCAATTTACTTTTTGAAAGTAGCTCATCTTTTTTCCAACATGGCTTTCCTTTTTGAATACTTCTTCTACATTCCCGAAATCTAACTTTTTTATAAAACTGATATCCTCCAAAAAATAGCGAAGCAAAAAATCTATTCTCTTCCACCAAATGATATAGTTTCTTCATTCTCTTTTTGATTTTCATCACTTTGCTATTCTTCGTATTTTTTATTACCGTTTCCACTTTTTAAGCTCCAAACTTTTTTTCCTACTGCTGCACACTGATATTTCCAAATTGCATTCATCAAATGACTCCCTGTATAAAAAGCCGCACTTATCAGACCTTTCCCCATACAGCGATGCATTCCATAAGTCATCTTGGCAGACTTTATTGGATTTCTTGACTTCCCCTTTTCACTCATACGATAACATAAAAGCGGTTCATCAATTCCATATGCCACTTCATACTTTTTCAGACATTCCAACCAAACCATATAATCTTCATGGTATTCATCATGTTTCATCGGAAACTCCAATGCCACTTCTCTCTTCCATAAAACAGAAGAACATGCGATCCAATTACTATAAAGAAGCTCTCTATACCATAAAACCTCTTTCACACGAATGATTCCTTTTAACTCTTTTCCATCTTGGCTATACAGTTTCCTTCCTGTATAACACAAAACCCCTTCCTTTTCTTTTAGCACCTTCAACTGTTTTCTTAACTTCCCTCTCTCCCACCAATCATCTGCATCCAAAAATGCGATATAATCCCCTTTCGCTCTTTTCACTCCGATATTTCTGCTCTCTGCTACTCCTTGATTACACACATTTTTTACATATACCATTCTCTCATCTTTTAAATAGGTCTGAATCCTTTCTTCTGTCCCATCCGTAGAAGCATCATTAATCACAATCAATTCTAATCGAACCTCTTGTTGAAATACCGATTCGATTGCCTGTCCGATAAATCTTTCTGCGTTATATGCTGGCATAACGACCGATACCATACACATCGTTCTTCTTCCTCTTATTTCTTTCTAAATGAAATGAAATATTTTCCACTTTCCATGAGTTCCATAAACTCTTCTTTTCATACCTCTCAGTATAAACGGGATTTCTCCCTTCTTCGTATGTGCTTTCTGAAAGCAGATACCGGCGATACTGTACCGTCAGAACACAGACTTCTCTTCTCACTAACTTTCCTTCTGTCTTCCTTACCTATCGTTTCCCTAGGTTTTATATGATAGAACCATAAATGGTTCTCATATACCTCATTTTAATTTATAACTCATCTATTTCTTGATATCTCTCCAAAAACCTCTTTCCAATATTCCTCGCGGTATTCTCTCCACTATTCCCTCGATGTCCTTTCTCACACACATAGAGCTTCCCTCCATAATACTTCTTATTCGCTCCATGTCCTTCATTATATTTCTTTATCTCACTTCCACATTCACTACACCGATCCGCGATATGATATGCTCCCACACTTCCTACCACGATCCCTTTTTGAAATGCTTTATACTTCAAAAATCGGATGATCTTTCTCCCAATCCAGTCATACTCATTCGCCTTCAAATATCTCATCTTTGGAAATGCGATCTCTTCTTCATACCGAGGCACAACAATCACTTTAATGCCTTCCTCTTGTGCAAAGGATACAATCCTCCGACTTATCCTATGCGCATATCCTTCATTCAGCCTTTCTATCTTCTCCAAATACACCCTCTCTGGTACAGCCTCTCCCTCACTTCTCGCCTTCTTCCCTCGGCTTTTCCTCACCTTTTCCATCTTTTTCACAAGCTGTTTTCTTTTCGCTTTCAGTTCCTTTCCTCCTCGCAAAAAACAACTCTTTCTTTCCTTCCCCCCTTTATCCAACACACAGCAGACTGCCATCACATCATTCCCCGGAAAAGACACCGCTAAGATCTTCTCTTCCCGTTCCATCCGCTCCGCTATCGTGCGAATATCCTCCACCACTTCTACTACGGGCACATGCAGCCAAGCTTCTTTCTTTCCGATCTTTATACTCGGAGAAAGCCATTCCGCATGTTCTGGAATCTTCCTTCCCGTATACCGATACCTCACCCATTTCCACCGTTCCCCAGTATACAGCTTCAAACAAATACTACTCTCCGTAAAATCCTGATACATTCCTTTATAATAAACGGGGGCAGCATGAAATTGTCTTGCTATAGAAGGACAAGAAAACTCTTCCGGATTCTGCTCCCAATTTTCCAAATTCTTTTGATAACTTCGGACTAAACTGATCGCACCATTGATCACCGCTCTTCGGAAATAAAGAGGAAGTTTCGGAAATGCTTCCAAAGAATACTCGGGCTTTTGTTCTGCCCGTTTCATCTCTTTTGTGCCAACCGTGAGAATTTCTAATTCTCTCATCAAAGAATAATTACTCTTCTCCAACAACTCTGGATGGTCTAACAACACCTCATAATAAAAAGCAAAAACCGCATGATATAATTCCTGCATCAAACGTAACCAATCCAAATGTTTCCGATATAAGCGCAACTTATAGGTCGTCGTCACACTTCCAGTCTTTTTTTGTTCCATAATCCCTCTATCCTGAATAAAAGTTCTAGTAATAGGATATTACGCGAACCTTTTTTCTAAAAAGATATCTGTCAATATAGAAAAATACAATATTCAAAAAGACTTTCTCATGAGAACTTTTTATAAGAAAAAATAATAATATGGATCATCTTGTATTTATTTCACATAAGAATCAACGGTTCGCTACGGCAAAGAAGTATTCCAACGAAGACGCGCTTTCGCTCCGTTCCAGACGTAGCGGACACTAAATTCGCAGCCCCTAACAGGACTGCTCATTAACGGGCAAGCGTCTTCCAAGGGTCTTCTTTCGGAATACTTCTTTGCCTACGCTAGTTTATAGGCTGCTTTAGAAAAAAAATATGTTCTACTTATCACAATAGAGTTCCAGTTACATTTAAAAAAATAAATCTCATTCCTATCCAGTAAAAAATTCTTTCCACAAATTCAGTCTTTCACTTCCTAGAAAAGCCAAAAAAGTAACGGTTTCCCGAAAAGATACCCTTGAAAGACCCTTGGAAGACGTTGGTACTTAATGAGCAGTTTCGCAAGAAGCGAAACCGCGA
>CANRVK010000045.1 GCA_947643285.1 uncultured Eubacteriaceae bacterium | reverse complement strand
CAACGTCTTCCAAGGGGCTTCTTATGGAATACTTCCTTGCCTTCGCTAGGTTGTATCTGTTCTACTTTTTAAAGTGTTTCATGATAACAATAAAAAAAGTTTAAAATGTAATAAAGTTTTTAACTATTATAGAGAACATATCTTTAATTTATTTTATTGAGGAGATAGAAGATTTTAGATAAACAATAACAACATATACTAATTTCTATTTTTTCTATATATTTATAGTAAGAACTATAATTGAGCAAATTCGGAAAATTGCACAAAATATTCTGTGTTTTGTATGTCGCTCGCGTACAGAACAAATATAAAACTTCAAACTTGTCGTTGTATGACGGAAAAATTTGTGCAAAATTTTAAATTTGCTCATTTATAGTTTATAGAAAAAACAATCCATCTTTTCAGAACAACAAAATAAACACGAAAGATTATTATTATTCCAAAAGTCATCATATTTCAAGGATACCTACCCCATGCGATAAACTAGCACAGGAACATACCTATTCCAAAAGAAGCCCCTTGGAAGACGTTGGTACTTAATAAGCAAACCCGCAAGAAGCGGGATTTGCGAATTTAGTACCATTACGTCTGGAACGGAGCGAGAGCGCGGCTTCGGTGGAATACGTCCTTGCCGGAGCGCCCCCTTAAAATATACTTCAAACAGCTATCAAACCATTTTTTTTACTTCTCGTATTTTCACAATCTTATTTTTTAATTTATATCTATAAATGTTAACTTAACAAGGATATAAAATTTTTGATTACAATGTGAAATCAATTTCAGCATAATACACAAAAATATATCTCGTATATTATTAAATATGTCTATTTACAATAAATAAAACATGATATATAATCTCATATAGATGAAATCAATCACATATTTAGAAATAAAAAGGAATTAAGAAGGTGATGTGTGATAGTAAAATTTTTTAGAATAAAATACAGAGATTATTTTTATATACCTATACAATTAAAAAACATGCAAGATTATCAATCATACACATTTGATTTTATTTTAATAAGGAGGGTATGAATGGAACAAAAAATTATTTTTCTGGATATAGATGGAACATTAACAGAACCGGGGCATAATGAACCTCCAGAATCCGCAATAAAAGCAATTCATCAGGCTAGAAAATGGGGACATTATGTATTCTTGTGTACGGGCAGGAATTACGATATGTTGTCGCCGCTGTTAAAATATGATTTTGATGGGATAATAGCTAGTTCAGGGGGCTATATTGAATGTCAAAAAGAAGTGATTTATGATTGTCCGATGACAGAAGAACAGAAAAAGACCGCGATGAATATTTTAAAAGAAAATGGTATTTTTCGGACAGTGGAGTGTATGGACGGTTCTTATACAGATGAAGAATTTAAGGATTTTTTGAGAAGTCATGAAACAGAAGGAAGTAATAGTGAACTACTTCGCTGGAGAGAACAGATTGAGAAGGATTTACACATTTTGCCAATGAAAGAATACAGAGGTCAGCCAGTATATAAAATTGTTATTATGAGTCCATCTCAGGAACAATTAAAGCAGCCTAAGAAGATTTTAGCATCTGATTTTGAATTTTGTATTCAAGAGAGGAATAAACAGGGATTTATTAATGGAGAATTAGTGAATAGACAATTTGATAAAGGAAAGGCAGTTGTGCGGGTATGTCGTCATTTGAACATTTCCATATATAATTCCATTGCTATTGGAGATAGTATGAATGATAAAGAAATGTTAGAAACGGCTGGTTTGAGTATCTGTATGCAAAATGGAAGTGAGGAGTTAAAAAAATTTACAGATGATATTTGTCCGTCTGTGAAAGAAGATGGAATCTATTATGCTTTTAAAAAATATCATTTAATACAGGATACATGAGATATGGATAAAACAAGAAGGAATTAATTTCATAATGAAAGAGGAAAAGAGGAAATAAAATGAGTATGGATTATGCGAAATGTGCGAAGGAAATTTATGAAACTCTGGGCGGAAGAGGCAATTTAGTAAGTGCAGCCCACTGTGCCACCAGACTCCGTCTTGTTACTGTAGATAACAATAAAATTGATATGAAAAAGTTGGAAAATATCGATGGGGTAAAGGGTGTTTTCAGTAATAATGGACAGCTTCAGTTAATTATTGGTACAGGTACAGTAAATAAAGTATATGATGAATTTTTAAATGTAAGTGGTATGACTGCAGCGACAAAGGAAGAAGTGAAAGCGGCGGCAGCGGCACAGCAGCCTATATACAAACGAATGATTAAGGCTTTAGGGGATGTATTTGTTCCTATACTTCCAGCTATCGTAGCTTCTGGTTTGATGATGGGATTAGTGGAAGCACTTGGAAAAGCGATTCCAGTTTTTGCAGGAAGTGATTGGTATGGAATCCTTGATTTGATGGCGAATACAGCATTTACATTTCTTCCCATATTAATTGCAGTATCAGCGGCACGAGTATTCGGAGGAAATATTTTTCTTGGAGCAGTGATCGGTATGATTATGATTCATCCAAACTTGATTAATGCATGGTCAGTAGGTTCTATGGAAGCAGCGGATATTCCGGTGTGGCGTCTATTTGGTTTTCCGATTCGACAGGTCGGCTATCAAGGGCATGTGATTCCTGTGGTAATTGCAGTCTGGCTGATGTGTAAAATCGAGAAATGGCTACATAAACATATCCCTGAAATGATAGATTTATTTGTGACACCCCTTTGTACCGTATTGCTTACAGCATTTCTCACTTTAGGAATCATTGGACCTGTATTCTCTACAGCGGAAAGCTATGTTTTAGACTTTGCAGGATGGATTATTACAGTTGGATATGGAATAGGTGCTATGATTATGGGAGCTTTATATCCACTTACAGTAGTATGTGGTATTCATCATATGTATAACGTGATTGAAGCAGGACTGCTGTCGGCAGAAGATGGTCTAAATATTTGGATGCCCATCGCTTCAGCAGCAAACTTCGCTCAAGGAGCGGCATGTCTGGCAGTTGGCTTGAAAGCTAAAAAATTAAAAACAAAATCTGTAGCGATTCCTTCTTCTTTATCAGCAGCTTTAGGAATCACAGAACCTGCAATCTTCGGCGTGAATCTGAGATATGTAAAACCACTGATATGTGGTATGATCGGAGGAGCAGTAGGCGCACTTCTTGGGTCAATTTTTCATATCGGTGCGACTTCTTATGGAGTGACAGGACTGCCGGGATTTTTGATTACTTTAGATTATACCGTACAATATGCAATTATTTTAATTGTTTCCTTTGGAATTTCTTTTACTCTCACTTGGTTTACATGGAAAGAAGAAACAGAAGAGAAAGAAAATACAAAAACGACAGAGGAAGAAAAAAAGATAGAACCTGCTGCAAAGACATTATATGCACCGTTAAAGGGGAATGTGATACCGAGAGAAGAGATTCCAGATGAAACATTTGCTTCTGGCGTGCTCGGAGATGGTGTGGGAATTGAGCCAGAAGTCGGAGAAGTCGTCGCCCCATTTGAGGGAGAAATTTCTTCTGTCACAGATACTCGTCATGCGATAGGAATTACTGGACCGGGAGAAATGGAAGTTTTAATACATGTGGGAATTGATACTGTAAATATGCATGGAGATGGATTTGAGATTTTTGTTTCAGAAGGAGAAAAGGTAAAAGCAGGGCAGAAATTGATGACCTTTGATATTTCAAAGATTAAAGCAGCAGGATATAGCACAACAACGGCAGTGCTTTTGACAAATAGTGATGATTATCCAAACTTTAAAGTATTAAAGACTGGAAATACAAATAAAATGGAACAGCTATTCACAATTGAATCAGAATAAATCATAGATAGAATAAATTTTAAGGAGGAAGAAAAAATGCAGAAATTCAGTTATGTGATAAAAGATGAAGTGGGAATCCATGCAAGACCAGCAGGACTTTTAGTAAAAGAAGCGAAGAAATATGAAAGCAAAATTCAGATTATAAAGGATACAAAATCCGCTGATGCTACAAAGCTAATGGCAGTGATGGGATTAGGTGTAAAATGTGGTGATACGATAGTAATAGAAATAGAAGGTTCTGATGAAGAAGCTGTCTGTGAAAAAATGAAAATATTTTTAGAAAGCAATTTATAATAAGATAGAAGAGGATACTTTTTATAGATCTAAGAGAAAAAGCATTTGACAAGTATCCTCTTTTCTGTTATATCATAATAAAGATGGGAAGGGAAAATTATGAATAAAACAATAAAAAAGAAACAACAAAATAAAATAGATGATGTTAGAATAAACGATAAAAAAGAAATAGAAGAAGTCTATAAAAAGCGATTTGAAAAACATTATGATGAACTTCGCTGGCTTTATATGGAATTATATGAGAACAGTTCTATGTTTGCTGAATTATGTGATAATATGAAGTGTTTTTATCTGGAACGGAGAGAAGAATTAAAATCCTTAGATTTAGAACGTGAAATACATCGTGACTGGTATAAGAAAAATGATATGTTAGGAATGATGTTTTATATTGATAATTTTGCAGGAAATATAAAAGGGGTAGAGTCTAAACTGGACTATATAGAACAATGTCAGGTAAATTATATTCATTTGATGCCATTTCTTGAAACAGAAGAAGGACGTTCTGATGGCGGATATGCGGTATCCGATTTTCGGAAAGTTCAGAAAAATTTGGGGTCTATGGAAGATTTAGAGAGCTTGACAGAAGCGTGTCATAAAAAAGGGATTAATGTCTGTATGGACTTTGTGATGAATCATACTTCAGAAGATCATGAATGGGCGAAGAAGGCACGTCAGGGTGATGGAGAATATATGAGCCGATATTTTTTCTTTGACAATGCTGATATACCATCTCTCTATGACAAAACTGTGCCACAAGTATTTCCTACAACTGCTCCGGGAAATTTCACTTGGATTCCAGATAATAGTCATTTTGTGATGACAACATTTTATCCATATCAATGGGATTTGAATTATAAAAATCCGAGAGTTTTTAATGAGATGATGTATAATTTTTTGTATTTAACAAATAAAGGAATGGATATTATTCGTATTGATGCTGTTCCATATATTTGGAAAGAGTTAAATACTCAGTGTCGGAATCTGCCGCAAGTTCATACAATCGTGCGCATGATGCGAATCATCAGCGAGATTGTATGTCCAAGTGTTCTTTTATTAGGAGAAGTGGTGATGGAGCCAGAAAAAGTTGTCCCTTATTTTGGAACAGTAGAAAAACCAGAATGTCATATGCTTTATAATGTGACTACCATGGCAACCACATGGCATACAGTAGCTACGAAAGATGTAAGACTTCTGAAACGACAGCTTGATATCGTTCATTCACTGCCAAAAGATTATGTATTTTTAAATTATCTGCGCTGTCATGATGACATTGGGTGGGGACTAGACTATGAAGCATTGAGGGCAGATGGAATGCAAGAACGCTCTCATAAGCAATACTTAAATGATTATTTTCAAGGTTATATAGAGGGAAGTAATAGCCGAGGAGAACTTTATAATGCTGATCCGATTACTGGTGACGCAAGATTTTGTGGGACAACTGCATCTATGTGTGGGATAGAAAAAGCTGGCTTTGAACAGAATGATAAGGCAATGGAAAAGGCGATTAAACTTGATGTGATGCTTCATGCGTATATGTTTATGCAGTCGGGGATTCCTGTCCTGTATAGCGGTGATGAAATCGGACAGGTTAATGACTATATGTATAAACAAGATATACACAAAGCAGATGATTCTAGATATCTTCATCGAGGAGCTATGAATTGGGAGCTGGCTAAAAATATTGAAAATCCAAATACTGTGGAAGGAAAAATATTTCAGAGTTTGGAACGATTAGAACAGATAAGGAAAAAAGAAAAGGTATTTGTATCAAATGCAGATACTTGGACAATCGAAACATGGGATCGAGCTATATTATGTATAGGAAGAAGTTTTGAGAATGAAAAAATGATCGGGTTGTTTAATTTTAGTGAATTTGATAAGACTGCATGGATCAATGAAACAGATGGTGATTATGTGGAATTGATTTCAGGAAAAGAGATAAAACCGATTGGAGTGAATATACCTGCTTATGGATTTTACTATTTGAAAAAGAAATAGAATGATAGTTTTGGGGTATATTAGAGTTTCTAGAGTTTCCGCACAGGCAAAGACCTATTCCAACGAAGCCGCGCTTTCGCTCCGTTCCAGACGTAACGGGCACTAAATTCGCAAATCCCGCTTCTTGCGGGTTTGCTTATTAAGTGCCGACGTCTTCCAAGGGGCTTCTTTTGGAATAGGTCTTTGCCTGTGCTAGTTTATTGGCTTTTTTACTTTTTTATTATTCCTGCGAGTGACGGGGGATTTGATTTAAGGTAGCATTTGTTATTATGTATGATACGTTGTTTAATAAGAATCATAATACAGGAGTGTTTATACTTATAAAGTATTGTGATAAATCGAAGGGTTTTTGTTTGTAGAAGAAACAGGAAACTAGCTTAAGGGAGGAAGTATTCTAAAAGAAGCCCCTTGGAAGACGTTGGTACTTAATGAGCGGTTTCGCAAGAAGCGAAACGGCGAATTTAGTATCCGCTACGTCTGGAACGGAGCGGGAGCGCGGCTTCGTTAGAATACTTCCTCCCTTAAGCGGAACTGGAATTTGTTATAAACTATTGAGTTTTCTTTTTTTTAGGATATAATTAAAATAGAACAGTGTATAGTGTGGTAATTAATTTTTAGGATATAGAATTAGAAAGAAAGGTAAGTAAGGGGCAATATGAATGAATATAGCGGAAATTGCAAAATTAGCGGGTGTGTCTAGTGCAGCCGTTTCTCGATATTTTAATAATGGATATATTTCAGAGGAAAAGCGAGAGGCGATTCGGAAAGTGGTGAATGAAACGGGATATCGGCCTTCTATTCAAGCACAGACATTGAGAACGAAGAAAACGAAAATGATAGGGGTGATAGTGCCTAAAATAGCATCTGCATCGATTGGAAGGATTGTAGAAGGAATACTTTCTATATTAAATGAAAGTGAATATCAGATGATTTTAGCGGTCACTCAGAATGATCCGAAGAAAGAACAGGAGTATTTGTCTTCTTTTAATGATAAATTGGTAGATGGGGTGATTTTAATTGCTACTGTGTTTACTACAGGACATAAGCGTATTTTAAAGAATATGTCTGTTCCAGTTGTAATTGTTGGACAGCAGTTGTCTGGTTATTGTTGTGTGTATCATGATGATTATCATGCTTCCTATGAACTCACGAAATTACTTTTGGAAAAGGGAAGAAAAAATCTTGGTTATATTGGTGCGATACAGCAGGATAAAGCGGTGGGAATGGAACGTTATAGAGGATTTAAAGATGCGGTGCATGATATGAATTGTGATGAACTTGCAAAGAATTATGTGGTTGCCTCTTTTACCGTTAATTCTGGCTATGAAAAGATGGGGGAGTTATTTGAAAAGTGTAAAGGCTTAAATGGCGTGCTTTGTGCTACTGATACGATGGCGGCTGGCGCGATGCAATATCTGCATGAACATGGGATAGAAATTCCGGGACAGATTTTAGTGGCTGGACAGGGGGATTCTGATATGGCAAAAGTGACAACACCTCCATTGATAACGATTCATTATTCCTATGAAAAAAGTGGAGAGTTGGCAGTTGATATGTTGATGGAAGTTTTAAATTTAGGGGGGACACAATTAAAAGAAATAAAATTAGGGTATTATATTGTTGATCCTATGCGTTAATTTTTTTGGTATATTTACATATATACTCTATCTTTGATAGCTTTATAAAATCGTAAGTGGAAGATTGATGAAGAAGGATTTAATATTTTGGGTTTAAAAACTTATAATAAATGAAAGGAAATATAGGAAAAACTATTATAATAAATAATGGTAAAAATAGTGAAAAGTAATTTTTTTATTGATCTTTAAAAAAGATAGAGTATAATGAGAATAGAGAAAAAGGGATTAAGGAGGAGCATTATATTGAATTTTTGAGTAAATAGGGGCAAAGATGCCTAGAATCTAAGGTATCGTTTATGATGATTGGATACAGGCGGAGTTATGGAAGGAAATCTGTATCAGAGGAAAAGTTTGACAAACGATAAAATAGAACCTTGTGTGTAATAGCTAGTTCATGGTTAACGCCCAAGAACTAATGGCAAAATAAGAAAAATAAAAAGAAAGGAGCGCGCTACTAAAAAATTTATAAAATAGTAAAAAGAAGTATTTATAGGGAGATTGATAGCTAGGTGAAAATTTATGATTGTGGAGTGTATAAGAATTTGTGGGTAGCAAATGAATAATGATTGTATTGTAAAAGTATACATATGGAAAAAGTAACGATAAATTATGAGATTATATCATCTAGTATATATTTTTAGTAGCAGAAAACTTATGAACAAATATTTAAAAGAAGCTAATATGAAAAAGAAAATCATTAGTGTTATGGCAATAATGATTGGACTGTTTCTTATAGCGATTGTTGCAAGTTTTATAGGTCTTACTAGCTTAAACAACAAGATAAGAGACTTTTATAGGAAACCATTTGTAAATAGTAATTTGCAGATGGAAATTCAAAAAGATGTGCAATATGTAGCAAAAAATATTTTATGGGCTATGACTATAGATGATTTGGATATTCAAGCAGATAAAATTAAAAAAGTAAATGATACAACAGAAACCGTTGAAAAAAATATTGTGAAATTACATGAAACATTTCCAGAAAAACATTTATTAGATGAGTTAGATTCTACAGGGGAGGATTTAAGGAAGACACAGAACGAAGTTATTAAGTTAATAGAAGAAGAAAAGGACGGAGAGGCATATGTATTATTTAATGGTACTTATGCAGAACAATTGCTGAAACTGCAAGACGTATTATCTGATATTGCAGAAGCAGCAGGAGGTAGAGCTGTTAGTGCATATACTCTTTCTCAGACAATAGCAATTATTGTATATGTTATTTTAATTGCTGTTACTATAGTAGCGATTTTAATTGCTCTTTTATTGACAGCAAAACTAGGAAATATTATTATTACTCCTATTAATAATCTGAGAGATGTTGCTTCCCAGATTTCTCAAGGTAATTTGAATGTAGACGTAGAATATAATTCAAGTGACGAATTAGGAGAATTGGCAGATTCTTTCCGTACAACATGTAAAGTTTTAAAACAGATTATTGGTGATTTAACACAATTAATGGGAAGAATAAAAGATGGTAATCTCGCAGCTAAGTCTGAAAATGCAGACTTTTATATAGGAGATTTTAAAGATGTTCTTACTAATATACGGGGAATGGTATCAAAACAGAGCAGTGTAATGCGACAAATTAGTGATGCTTCTGATCAAGTATCTATGGGAGCTTCTCAGATGGCAGAGAGCGCACAATCTTTAGCAGAAGGGGCAACAGAACAAGCGAGTGCTGTAGAAGAATTAACTGCTACGATTGAGAATATCACATCTACTACAGAGAAGAATTCACAGGCAGCATTGAAATCTTATGAAACATCGAATGAATATCGACAACAGGCAGAAATAAGCCATAAACAGATGGAAGAGTTATATCATTCTATGGAAAGAATTGACGCATCAGCTAGACAAATTGAAACGATTATTGGAGAGATTGCTGATATCGCTTCTCAGACAAATCTATTGTCTTTAAATGCTTCTATTGAGGCTGCAAGAGCGGGAGAAGCAGGAAAGGGATTTGCTGTTGTTGCAGATCAGATTAGTAAATTAGCTTCTGACAGTGCTGATTCTGCAGCACGTACAAGAGAGTTAATTATGAAGAGCTTGAAAGAAGTTGATAATGGTAATACGATGGCGAAACGTGCACAAGAAGGACTGGCGGGTGTAGTCAATGGTATAGAAGTTTTAGCAACGGCAACAAAAGAATCCAGTGATAACTTTAAATCACAGGTTGCTATTATGTTAGAGATTGAGAAAGGAATTGAACAGATTTCAGGTGTTATTCAGAGCAATTCTGCAGCAGCGGAAGAAACATCTGCGACAAGTGAAGAATTATCTGCACAGTCAGTTACTTTAAATGATCTGATTGGACAGTTTACATTAATTGAATGATAAAGGATAGGAAAATAAAGAGTATGAAACTTATGTTATATTTAAGTTTCATACTCTTTATTTTTCAAGTTCATGTGTATGTATAGAGAAATGATAATAAAGAATTTATGGCATAATAAGTGTTAATTTTATTACAAAATATTCCAAATTATAGTGACATTATCTTCTGCTACAATATTATCTGGTTCTATATTGAAGTCATAACTATTGTTTTCTTTACATGTTACTTCACAAATGGAAAGTGCCATTCCTCCTTTGGACATGGGACTTGCTATAAAATTAAGTTCTTCCCAAGAATAATCAATTATCTGAATATCTCCAAGGGAAACACCTGCTGCTTCGGCAAGAATTTCTGCTTTTATTTTAGAATCCATAACAGCCTTATTGAGAAGTTGTTTTTTTGCAGATTCTTTATCTTTGATGGTATAATTTATGTAAAATTTTGGTGATACAGAACAGTGAGCCAGAGCATATAAAATATTACCAAGGAGTTTATTATTTGCATCAAATTCAATTTTTAAAGAATGTTGAAATTCATATCCTTTAAATTCTTCTTTCCAATTATTGTATTTATCATGATAGCGTTCATATTTAGTATTTACATTAAAATTTATAGTTTTTAAGTCAGTTCTTGCAAATCCAAGGTTTTCAAAAACATCTTTCAAAATTTCTGTCTGTATACTAGATTGTTCTAATGTTTCTTCATAATTTTCTTTTACATCTTCTAGATATAGATTCAGAAGAATCTGATCTGGTTTTACAGAAATTTTCCCTTTTCCTGTTACTTTGATTGTTCTATCCATGATTTTCTCCTCTCTGGTTTTTTATATTTTTTTGATAGCTGATATGATAACTTATGTTTTTTTATAGATGTTTTCCGCGAGCAACCAGCCAAGTGACTGGTTGTAGACATTTGGTAACTGTTGCGAGAATCAAATACTCATTGTTGTGTAGCGTTGTAGAGCAGGAGAGTATTTGATTTATGTTCTTATCTTTCTACTAACGGATAATATAATTGTATTTATTATATGTTGAAAACAAATAAAAGTAAACAATTATTTATAATTTATAGTAATAGAAGTAACAGCTCAGACTTTTTATTAGTTATTGTGAAATTTGCTTTTCACAGATTAGAACAGTCAACAGTCTAGCGAAGGCAAGAAAGTATTCCAAAAGAAGCCCCTTGGAAGACGCTTGCCCGTTAATGAGCAAACCCGCAAGAAGCGGGATTTGCGAATTTAGTGTCCACTACGTCTGGAACGGAGCGAGAGCGCGGCTTCGTTGGAATACTTTCTTGCCGTAGCGAACCTTTGACACCTCAAATAGACTAAACTGTAACTAATAGAATTTCTATATGAACTTTTGATGAAAAAGTAATATTATTTTTTCAATCATAAGAAAGGATAGGACAATAATAAAATTTAGGATAAGCTATTGATAAAATAAGAAAAAGCATTATCTATTTTTAATTCTAATCCTTTAAAATCTAGATAGGTATTTGTGCTTTTATAAATGGCATGATATTTTTGCTTACTATAATCCAAATAATCATTGAGATATTTTGGATAATAATATTTTGTAAATGCTGTTCCTAATTCATTAAAGTCTTCAGATGTCAACATACCACCGCAATAATTCAAAATAAAGTCAAGACCACTTATCTGATTTTTTAATACGTCGTCTATTGCCTTTTTATGAGTTTCTCGCTGAACAGAAGAGAGAAGATCTGCTTTTATCATCCATGTGATATAAACTCCCATAGGATTAGCGGCACAAGAAAAGGCAGATTTAAGGCTGTCCAAATGGTCACTGACAAAAGAAGAGGTTTGTTGTTTTAAAAGGTTTTCATATGCTTCATCATAATGAAATTTAAAGTTATCAAAACAAGTAAATATAGCAGTAGGAAGAGGTTTCTTTAAGTTTATAGAAGGAAGCAGCTTTCTATCATACCAAGGCGATTTTGTATAAGATGGGAGTTCTTCTTTTTCTATAAAATTTGATAGAATATATTCCACTTTTTTTCTGTCAGAAGTCTGATATTCATAAAAACGATTTTGATCTTTATAAGTTTCATCATAAGAGAAAGGATCATATGTAGTTCCAAAAATATGAGAAGCGGAATAAACATTTATTTTTAATAAAATATAATAAACAGATTCGCCTATCTCATTTGTCTGAATATGTACTTGAAAGTTCAATATATCTTGTAAATCACCTTTATAGGTGATAAGTATTTGATCATTTTCTTCTTCAAAATTAGAAAAAAATTTATCTAACATATCGAGGGCATGAGAGAGATTATTTTTGGTAGCAGGAGCTAGATAGTATTCTTTTTTTTCTGGTTTGTTCCATACAAGTATATCTTTTTTTCTATCATATGTATTCAAAGAGGCTTTTGCCTGTGCTAAGCCTTGTTTCGCTGCTTTTGTCCAATATTCTAAAGCTCTTCCTACATCTTTCGGAATTTTTAATCCGCCAGCGTTTCCATTCATATAATAGTTTCCCAAGATATTTTGTGCCTCTGGATTTCCGGCATTTGCAGCTATTTGATATAGGTCAAATGCTTTTTTGAGGTTTTTTCCTGTGCCTCTTCCGATGGTATAGCATTTTGCTAGTTCGACCTTAGCAGGAATATAATTTTGATTTGCAGACTTCTCAAAGAAACAAAATGCTTGTTTTTCATTTTGGGAAATATATTTTCCAGATTGAAAGAGCAAGGCTAATTCATATTGAGCTTTTGCATCATTTTCACAAGTGGCTTTTATATAACAGGCAGTATAAGGATTTTCAGAACTTGCTGTTGTAGTTGGTTTTGTAGTTTCCTTTTTGGCAGTTTTGGCAGAAGTGATAGGCTTTGAGGATTTTTGATTTCGCTGAGTTTTTTCTTTTAAATTGTTATTTTTAGAATGGAGGAGTTCTAACATTTGAGAGGCTTCTTTATTTCCACATTTAGAAGATAATTCATACCAATAAATAGCTTTCTTTTTTGCTTCTGTGGAATTTTGCTGATTATAATAATTTCCAATAAAAAGTTGTGCTTTATCATTATTTTGAATGGCAGAACGATAATAATATTCTAATGCTTTCTTTTTGTCAGATTTTGTGCCTAGTCCTATTTCATGGCAGACGGCTAAATAATACTGAGAATCTAGATATCCTTGTTTTAGAGCTAGTTCAAATTGAGCAAAAGCTTTTGCATAATCTTGTTTTACACCTTTTCCTTCATAATAATTTAAAGCCTGTAGAAAGATATTTTCCTTTGTCTGAGTGTTTGCGTTTTTTGATGTTTTTTTATTATTGTTCTTTTCATTATTATTCATAAGTCTTTGTCCTTTCTTTTTGGTTTTTATGTATGAAAAAATGAAAATTGATAGGATAGAATTTAGTTTTATTATAACATAAAATTAGCAATTATTTACATTAATTTTTGGCGTTTTTTATAATATGCGATAAATTGTTTTAAATAGGCATAAAATTAATATTTTATCTAATATCATCTTTTATCTCTAAAAATAAACAATATATGGAAACCTTAAAATTTATTTTAGATAAGAAGTTTATGGGAACATTAAAACATGTTTGTGAGGATAGTATTAACGGAGAGATTGGTTATTGATGGACAATAACCACTATTCTTTGACATGAAGTGAAATCAACAATTACAAGAAATAATGGAACAAAAATGGTCATTATACTTGAATGTTAAAATGCGTTGCTTGTAGCAACGGGCAATTTTTCATATAATTGTGGTAACGACTAAAAGGAAGGAGGTTATCCCTATTGCTTAACGAAAATATTAAAGCAATTAGAAAATCAAAAGGACTTTCACAACAAGAGCTTGCTATCAAGCTGAATGTGGTGCGACAAACAATTTCTAAATGGGAGCAAGGATTGTCAGTTCCCGATTCTGATATGTTAGTCTTAATATCGGAAGTGCTTGAAACACCCGTAAGCATATTGCTCGGAGAAACTGTTGTTGAAAAGGAGGTTGATAAATTAAAAGCGATTTCTGAAAAATTGGAGGTGATAAACTTGCAATTAGCACAAAGGAAAACTGCGAGAAGAAAAATTTTTCATTGGCTGCTTATCTCATTGTGTGTGGTCATAGTAATAATTTCTGTGGTTCTAATCGTAATAAATAGTCCTTACTTGGGTTGGGATTATAGTAGTCCTGAAACCGCCGTTCTCGGAGTAGCATTTCATTCATTTGAATGGCTGTTTGGCAGAGTAGCGCTGATTATCTTTATTGGTTCAATCATTGGAATTTTTTTAACACGGAAGAGAGAATAAATCCACTTTGTTTTTAGGATAAGGTATTCAAGACCTATTCATTTCCATAGTCATACATCAGCTACCGCAAGCAGAGGGAATGGGCTGAGCATCAAAGGTTCGCTACAACAAGGGAGTATTCCAGCGAAGCCGCGCTTTCGCTCCGTTCCAGACGTAATGGTACTAAATT
>CANRVK010000044.1 GCA_947643285.1 uncultured Eubacteriaceae bacterium | reverse complement strand
TTAAGTGCCGACGTCTTCCAAGGGGCTTCTTATGGAATACTTCCTTCCCTCCGCTGCTTGTTGGCTATTCTACTTTTGTTATGAAATAGATTTTGGTTTTTATGATTTGTTGAAAAGGGAATGTTAGGATAAGTTATGGAATTTCAGAGGGAGGGGAGATATGAAGAAGTAATTCTTAAAAAGTCAGTATTGATATGGCTTTCAGAGTTTCGCAATTACCGAAATAAAAGAATAAGTAAGAAAGGAAAATACAGATGAATAGAGTAGCCTTAATTATGGCAGGAGGTCGAGGGGAGAGATTTTGGCCGCGGAGCAGAAAAGATATGCCAAAACAATTTCTGACGCTCACAGATGATGGGAAGACTATGATACAGCTTACGGTGGAGCGTATTTTACCATTGATAAACGTAGAAGATATCTATATTGTGACGAATAAAGATTATAAAAATCTTGTGAAACAGCAGCTTCCCGATCTTCCAGAAGAAAATATTTTATGTGAACCAGTAGGGAAAAATACAGCTCCTTGTATTGGACTCGGAGCAGTTTATATACAAAGAAAATATTCTGATGCCATAATGTTAGTATTACCTTCTGACCATCTGATTAAATATAATAGCATGTTTTTAAAAGCATTAAAAGAAGGTTGTCAGATAGCAGAAAAAAATGAAAATTTAGTTACGATTGGAATCACGCCAGATTCTCCAGAAACAGGGTATGGATATATCAAATTTGATTCTGCTGCTTCTATGGGACAGGCATTTGCAGTAGAAAAATTTGTAGAAAAACCGGATTTAGAAACAGCAAAAGAATATTTACGAACAGAAGAATATCTCTGGAATAGTGGAATGTTTCTTTGGAAGATTTCGACTATTTTAAATAATATAGAAAAGTTTATGCCAGATGTTTATAAAGGACTTTTAAAAATCCAAAAGGCGATTGGAACAACCGAACAAGATATTATATTAGAAAGAGAATTTATGAAATTTAAGCCAAGTTCTATAGATTATGGAGTGATGGAGAAAGCAGAGAATATCTATATTCTTCCGGGGGCGTTTGGATGGGATGATGTAGGGTCATGGCTTGCGGTAGAGAGAATAAAAAAAACAAATGAATTTGGAAATATAGTAGATGGGAATATCATCACGATTAGCACGAAGAATTGTATTATTGAAGGGGGTAAAAAATTAATAGCAGCAGTGGGACTGCATGATTTAGTGATTGTAGATGCAGAAGATGCGACCTTAATTTGTGATAAAGAAGCCACAGGAGAAATAAAAAAGGTATTGGAAAATCTGAAAATCTGCAATCGGGTAGAGTATATTTAAGGAAGGAAAGTTTATACCATGTCAACTACTCATCACCTAAAGGTAGTGGGTTTCTGCCTATGACATACGAAAGGATTTATTTATGAAAAAACAAAGAAATATAAAAATGTATATTATTTGGGGGAGTTTACTTATTTATCTTTTGATACTACATAGATTTGTTGGAGTATATTTTGATGATTTTGGATATTTTACATTATCTTATCCACGTTATATAGAATCTATCTCTGGAAATCAGTGGGGGGGGGTGGAATTACTTACATTTTTGAAGGTTCATTATAATGAGTGGGGAGGAAGGATTCTTTATTTTGGAATAGAATTACTGTTATACAAAATAGGAGGACTAAATTTAGTGCGAATATCTCAAGCATTTATTATAGCTGGGATTCTTTACACAATTTATAAAATAATAAATAGTCAAACAAATAGACCATTATTAACAAGCATTATTATTTGTTGCTCCTATGGTTTTTTTACAACAGTTGGAGAATCATTGTATTGGTTTTCTGCTTCTGTTTCCTATGTTTGGCCAATGCTGCCATTTTTCATTGTCATTTATAAAACATATTTTAAAGAAGAATTATTATTAAAAGATCATATTATGATATGTTTTTGTGCATTTATAGCATCATGGTCACATGAACAAATTGGATTTACTGTACTTATTTATACTATTATTTTAATGATAAAGAATTTTATAGAAAAATATAAGATCAATATTTATTTTATTATTTATTTTGTCAGTTCACTCGCAGGATTTTTATGTTTATATTTAGCACCAGGAAATTTTGTGAGAAAAGGAGGAGATGTTTTTTATTCGCAGAGTCTTATAAAAATTTTACAAATATCTATACCAAACTTATTACATGGTTTTTTTTCAGAGTATAATTGGTTGCTTTTAATATTATTATTTGCAATGAGTTCTTATACTGCTTTTTCTATAGCAAAAAAATTATCAAAAACTTTTCTTGATAGAAATATACATTTTATAATAAGTATAATATTGGGATTTATAGCGATTATTATTTTTTACACAAAAGGCGAATTTTTTACTTTTATTTATCGTAAATGTCCTTTTTCGGTTTATTTTATATTTATAATTTTGGTACAAATGATATATCTTCATGCTAGATATTTTTTTTATACGAAAAATGCTATGATTTTATCTTTATGTATTATGATTTTAGTTCCTTGTTTATATTCTTCCTATTGGGTGGACAGAATGAATGTCCCTTTTGTATTTTTATATTTTTTAATTTCTGGAACAATTTTTATAGAAGTATTATCAAAGAAAATAAAGGAATATTATTCTATTTTTATTGTGTTATTAATCTGTGCGAGTATAAATTCTTTCATGACTTTAGTAGGTTATGGAAGAGAATATGTTTATGTTATATCTGGTAATGAAGAATTATTAAAAAAAGCTTCAAAAGAAGAATATCAAAATTGTACTATAAGACTAAAAGCATGTATAGATGATAGATATACAGGACTGATGCCATGGGTATTAGGAGAAGGGGCAGGAAAAGATTTTGTAGAGGAAGAGATGAGAAGATATTATGGAATAGACAGCAGTGTTTTATTTGAATGGTATAGATAAAAGGAAAAGAAAGGGATAATTAACAAAAATAATAAAATGTTTATATTTAAAATTTATAGGAGGAAAAAATGGATTTAAGTGAACGCTCAGAAAACAATACAAATCGTCATCCATGGGAATTGTTGAGGACAAGTTGTTTAATGTACGAAATGAAAAAAAATACAGTAATAAAGGGAATATTAAAAAATGGAGGAAGTATCGTTGATATTGGTTGTGGAGATGCTTATTTTTCTAATAAATTAGCCAGTGAATATCCGAGTTTAAAAGAGATTTGGGGAGTAGATATTTTTCAGGAGAAGGATAATCTCAATGGAACAGTGAAAATTGTAAATGATTTAAAGAAAGTGCCTTTCCAAAAGACACAACTATTTTTGATGATGGATGTATTAGAACATATGAAAGATGATATAGGATATCTTCAGACCATAAAAAAGAAACTCAATAAAAACGGGAGAGTATTGATTACTGTACCAGCTTTTCCATCTTTATATTCCTTACATGATAAAGAACTTCATCATTATAGAAGATATCAGTATAAAGAGTTAAAAAAGAAATTAAACAAGACAGGATTTCAGGTGGAATCATGGCATTATTTTTATACCTCTCTTATCATTGGAAGATTATTAACGAAAAATCGTACAGAAAACTTAGGAGGATGGAAGAGGTCTGAAAGGAATATCATTACAAAACTTGTAAAATATATTTTAAATATAGATTATATCATTTGTTATTTTTTGTCAAAAATCGGTATTCATATAGGAGGATTGTCGTTATTAATCATAGCAAGACATACAGATAAGTAATGTTATCAATCATTAACCATCAAAAGGTATTTGATATAAGAATTTAAAAAAGAAAGAGAGGGCAGTAAAATGGAAGAAAGAGAGAATTTAACCATCATAGTGCCTTGTTATAACGAAGAAAAAGCATTACCGATTTTTTGGGATGCACTGAAGAAAAACATAAGTAATCTATTTTGGAAAGATAAAAAAGTGGGATTCATATTTGTAGATGATGGATCAAATGATGAAACATTAATTTTTATAAAAAAGATGGCAAAGGAAGATCATCGTGTTCATTATATTTCCTTTTCACGGAATTTTGGGAAGGAGGCTGCTATTTATGCAGGACTTTCAAAGGCGAAAGGAGATTATGTCGTTTTCATGGATGCAGATATGCAAGATCCACCAGAATTATTAAAAGAAATGTATTTGTGTTTGGAGAAAGAAGGATATGATTCTGTAGCGACAAGAAGAGTGACGAGAAAAGGTGAACCGAAAATACGTTCTTTCTTTGCAAGACAGTTTTATAAAATTATGAAAAAAATATCCAACGCGGATATGATGGATGGAGCGAGAGATTTCCGAATGATGAACCGAAAATTTGTAGATTCTCTGTTGGATTTGAAAGAATATAATAGATTTTCAAAAGGTCTATTTGGATGGGTGGGGTTTAAAACAAAGTGGTTAGAGTATGAAAATATAGAGCGTGTAGCAGGAAAGACAAAATGGTCCTTTTTTTCATTATTAAAGTATAGTATAGAAGGAATAACCGCATTTTCAACCATACCATTAGTGTTATCTGGTTTAGTAGGAGGGATGATGTGCTTAATTTCTATTATCATAATTTTCCTAATTATTATAAGAAAAATTATGTTTGGAGATCCGGTGAATGGCTGGGCATCTACGGTTTGTATAGTGATGATGATTGGCGGAATAGAATTATTAATATTAGGAATAATGGGAGAGTATATGGCGAAAATGTATTTAGAAATCAAAGAAAGACCCATCTATATCATATCAGAAGATAATTTTTAAAAGTAAGAAAGAAGTATTTCCAATAAAATATAAAATAACATTTTTAAGTCTTTCTGAATTCAAAAGTAATATAAAAAAATTTCTTTCAAACTACAGATGAGTGATATAGAGAGGAGAAATTAAATGGCACAAGAAAAAAATAAAGAAGATAATATACATAATTTGATATTATATATTAGTTGTGGATTAATTGGAGTATTGTTATTTTTATTAATTTATGGTTATAAAATATTAGATTTTACTTATGTGGATTGGATATTTGAAGAGAGAAACAGTGATTTATTTACAAATCAAATTGGATTCGAGTTTTTTAGGCGTTCCTCATGGAAATTTCCATTAGGGAGTTATAATTCCTATCCATATCCAAGCGGAACATCGATTGTATTTACAGATTCCATACCCTTAATCGCCATTTTCTTTAAACTTTTTAAACATATACTGCCTGATAATTTCCAATATTTTGGATTATGGGGACTAATCTGTTTCTTTTTACAGGGATTTCTATCAAGTATTTTATTAAAAAATTTTATTCATAATAATAAGCTAATTCTTTTAATTTCTCCTGTTTATATTTGTAGCACTAATATTTTATGGAGATTATTCCGCCATTCTTCTTTAGGCGGACAATGGATTATTATATTAGCTCTCATCGCTTGGACATATAGAAAAAAGCTGAATCATTTGCAAATGGTTTTTGTATGGTCAGCGATTACCGCCTTGAGCGTACTAATTCATGTATATTTCTTAGTTATGGTAGGAATTATGATGTGTGGATGTTTATTAGAGAATATCTTAACTACAAAAAAGTTAAAATGGAGTATTATCACATTCTGCTCTGCCGTTTTTTGCACACTTTTGAGTTTTTATATCATCGGAGGATTTGAAATAGCAAATTCCGCTTCTGATGAAGGGGTAGGAATTTATTCTATGAATCTCAATGCACTTTTTAATTCATTTGGATATTCCACTTTTTTTCGTTCTTTTCCTAGTAATTCAGGTCAATATGAAGGATTACAATATTTAGGGGCAGGAATGATTTTATTGCTACTTCTAATGATATGCAATATAAATATAAAAGATATAAAAAATATGTTTAAAAAAGATAATATAAAAAAAATAATTCCTATCAGTATTGTGATTCTAATTTTAACAATAATAGCATTAAGTCCTATTGTAGTAATTAATACAAAAACGATACTAGACTATTCCCATATAACATTTATAACCAAACTATTGGGAATTGTGCGTTCTACAGGAAGGTTCTTTTGGCCAGTATGGTATATGATAGTAACCACTATTTTTGTATTTTTATATAAAAAATATAAAAATTCAAGAAAGATATATTTTATTTTCGGATTTTGTGTCATGATTCAAATATTAGATATTGTTCCGAGTATCCCCTACTCTAACGAAGCCCTAAAGGGACAATATATTTATGATAATGAACTTTCTTCTCCTATCTGGGAAGAACTTTCCACAAAAGCAAAACATGTTGTTTTAATGACAGAAGGAACTTATGGACATGAGAAGTTGGCATGGTATGCCGCTAAAAATAATATGACCATGAATATAGGATATTTTTCTAGAAAAGATACAGATACATTAAACCAATATATGTATGATTCTTATATAAATCTATGTAATGAAAACATAGAAGAGGATACGATTTATTGTATTCCATTTGATAGACAGAACACTTCTTATACCAGTCAAAATGCATTAGAATTTGATGTAGATGGTTATAAGGTCATAGTATCTAGAAATTTAATAGATGAAGAAAAATATAAAGATCTAATAAAGCCTGAAGAAGAAAATGCATATAAAAAAATACAAGAAGGGCGTAAAATTTTAATGAAAGAAGAAAATGCACCAGAAATTATGTTAGAAAACGAAATGTTTCAAATAAAGGATATTGAGATATTAAATAATATGAATGAAATAGAAGTAAAAGGAATTCTAAAAAATATATCAGAACAAAACTATTATTCCTATAACAGCATTCATCACTCAGTTGCATTATATTATAGTATATATAATAAGAATGGTGATCTCATAAAAAATACAGATACTAATCATATAGACTTTCGATATTTTTTCAATAAAACCATATTACCCTCTGGGGAGGAATATTTTTCATTTAAAATAGATGTTTCAGATGTTATATCAGGAGAATATATTATAATGTTAGATTTATTACAAGAAGAAGTATTATGCTTTTCGGATTATAATAGTTCAAATTATAAATATACAATCAATATAAACCACTAATATTTTACATGATTTTTTAGAGTTAAGATAATTGTGTATGTTGTAGTTTCATTAGAACAATTTCATTCTCTAGAACATTTTTTAGCCAAATAATATGCTGAAAGTGAGATAGATATAACAGATGTAAAAACAGTAATGATAAAAGAGTAGAAATTAGCAATTACTAATTTTTGGCTTGAAAGATCAGAAGGCTTATGGTAGTATGAAGATACAAAAAATAAAAGAAAAGCAAAGAGAAATATTGACTGCGACAAAACAGATAGGCTAGAAATATATAGTTAATATTATTTTCTAAATTTAAAATTTAAGTAAGGACAATATGCACGAATAAGAATATAATGTATATACAGATTGAGGTGATATAGGTGTTTGGAAATTTGATATATTATAATAAAAGAAAGGTGGATCAATATTCGGCTTTCATACTAGGAAAAAATGTTGAAGTAAAGACTTTCGAGAGAAATAGTTATGATAATATAACAGATAATTATTGGCTTGAATGTTCTAATTTTGAAAAAATTTTGCAAAAAAGAGATGATTTTGTTGATTATGTTGATGATAACCAAAATATTTCGATTAAGGATGTTAAAATTTCTTCTATCATTAGGGTTACGGGAGAAATCTATGTGCCAGAAAAATTTGATATGATTCATTTAATGGATAAATATAAACCTATTATTTTGGCGCAATTAGATTATAAAGACGATAAAGAACAAAATTTAATGAATTCTATTATGAAAGATTTAAAAGTAAAAATACCTATATTTTGTGAACTAGGAAGTAATTGTGACTACTGGATGGGAATCGGAAAAATATCACAAGAAGATATGTTAATTGATTATAATGACTTAGAGGATTATGAAGGAAAAGAGTTAACTATTATTGCAAGATTAGAATCTCGTAAATATTATAAAGATAAGCCCCTTCCTGTTTTTGATATCTATAAAGATTTCTTTGGGTTTAATCGAACTGTAAGAAAACAAATAGGTTCAGAAAAAGAACAAGAATTTGAAAGTATTAATGTTGAAGAAGATTATGTGGGTTTAGAATTACTTGCTATTTATTGATGAGGATATTATATGAAAAATACAATCAAAGAATTTATAGAACCTACAAATAAAGAAAAGCAGGAATTATGGCAGAAAGCTATCTTTGTTTTTGATACTAATGTATTGCTGAATTTATATAGGTATTCTGCAAAAACAAGAAATTCCTTATTAGCAGCTTTTGAAAATTTTAAAGACAGAGTATGGATTCCATATCAAGTAGCCTATGAATATATGCATAAGCGTTGTGAAGTCATATATGAAACAGTTCAAAGATATGATCAATTCAAAAAAGAAATGGAAAGTTTTACAAATAAAGCTGTTGAAACTTTACGTTTAACTCCTAGTGATGATGAAATTTCTGAGTTAAAAAGATATTTATTTAAGTGGTTAGATAGCAATAAAGACAGAAATTTATTAGTAGTAGATGCTGAGGAAGATGAAATATTGGATAAGATATTAACGATTTTTGAAGGTAGAGTAGGGGCACAGATTGATGAAACGGAGTTAAATAGAATAAAGGAAGATGGAAAGAAAAGATATGAAAAATGTATTCCGCCTGGGTTTAAAGATGATAAAAAGAAAAAAAATCAAGAAGATGATAATAATGCTTATGGTGACTTAATTATTTGGAAACAAATTATTAAGTATGCGAAAGAAAAAGGAGTAAGTATAGTATATGTCACACATGATCAAAAAGAAGATTGGTGGAATATTATAAAAGGTAAAACAATAGGACCTAGAATAGAACTTAGGAAGGAATTTATTACAGAAACTAAACAGGAATTTCATATGTATTCCATGAATGGTTTCATCAATACATATAATAAAATGAATAAAAATCAGATTGATAAAAGCGCTATTGAAGAAGTAATTGGTCTTGAAAAAGCAGATAAAAAGAATCAAAAACTTAAAAAAGAAAATGAGGGAATTTCTTTATCAGAGAAGATAGCAAGAACAGAGGATATTATAGAAAAAATCCAAAATAGGATTTTGAGAAGAGAAAAGATTATGAAGGATATAGAGAATAAATATCAGAAACAAGGAATTATTTTACCAGAAAATATTCAGATTCAATATGATAATACAAAATCTAAAAAAGAGGAACTAGAAGAAATTTATGAGAAAAAGTTACAAGAATTAGTCATTTTGAAACAAACATTAAGAGAAAATGAAGTTATAGATACATGAGAACAAAATGATTAAAAGCTCGATTAATAAAATATGAACTTACAGAAACGAAAATTAGAAATATATTTTCGTTTCTATTTTTATGCGTAGACTCGTGCAGATGAAATATGCCGTTAGTGCGGCACACGGGTCGCGCGGCGAGTAGGGAAAGTCTTCCCTACTCGACTTGCAATAATACCTCTACAACTTTATAAATTTATCGTAACAGTTTAGCTTTTTTATTCTATGGTTATTATGAAACTCTATTTTCAAAAAGTAGAATAGTCAATAAACTAGCGGAGGAAAGCCCCTCTTCCAAAAGAAGCCCCTTGGAAGACGTCGGCACTTAATGAGCAAACCCGCAAGAAGCGGGATTTGCGAATTTAGTACCGTTACGTCTGGAACGGAGCGAAAGCGCGGCTTCGTTGGAAGAGGGGCTTTCCGTAGCGTCCCCCTTTTGCCACCCCTCAAAAAAAATACCCCTAAAATATACAAGAATACTTCTGTAATTTTACAAGTTTATCCCATTAAAATAGATTTGACTCTTTATAAATTGAAAAAGTTGTGCTATAATGTTCAAAATATGGTGAAATATTCTAAAGTTTGACGTAGAATAGGAGCTAATAAAATATGAAAACAATACTAGGAAAATTAAATGGAATAGAAGCGGATAGGGAATTATTGCAGCAGGCGGCTCAGATTATAAAAAGAGGCGGTTTAGTAGCATTTCCCACGGAAACGGTCTATGGATTAGGTGCAGATGGTTTCAATGAAGAAGCTGCTAAGAAGATTTATGCTGCAAAGGGCAGACCATCAGACAATCCATTGATTCTTCATATCGCTGAAGAAAAGCAATTAGAACAGATTGTAAAAAAGATACCAGAAAAGGCGAAAAAGCTGATGGAATCATTTTGGCCCGGTCCGCTCACAATTATTTTAGAAAAGAAAAAAAATGTTCCATATACGACAACAGGTGGTTTAGATACAGTTGCAATTCGTATGCCGAACCATTTGGGGGCGCTTTCCTTTTTGAAAGCCGTACAGACTCCTATCGCTGCTCCGAGTGCCAATACTTCAGGTCGCCCCAGTCCTACTAAGGCGGAGCATGTATTAGAGGACATGCAAGGAAAGATCGATATGATATTAGATGGAGGAGAAGTGGGAATAGGAATTGAATCCACGATTATAGATATGACATCTGTTCCTATGATATTGCGTCCCGGTTTTATCACACAGGAGATGTTAGAAGAAAAAATAGGAGATGTGTTTCTAGATCCGACTCTCCAAAATGGATTACAGGAAAAAGAAAGACCCAAAGCTCCCGGCATGAAATACCGGCATTATGCGCCGAAAGCAGATTTGACTATTATAGAGGGAGAACTTTCCAGAGTGATAGATCAAATCAATAGATTGACTGCTCAAAAAGTATCAGAAGGGAAGAAAGTGGGCATTATTGCAACAGAGGAAACAAAAAAGTTTTATAGAGATGGTATGATAAAAGTGATCGGCACTAGAAAAAAAGAAGAAACGATTGCAAAACATCTTTACAGTATATTAAGAGAATTTGATGAAGCAGAGATAGATGTGATATTTTCAGAAGCTTTTTCAGAAAAGGCTTTTGGGCAGGCGATTATGAATCGATTAATAAAGGCAGCAGGGCATCATAAGATAATTGTATAGAAAATAAGATAAAAAGTAGACTTACAGACTAGATAACGATTCACAGTCTTTTAAATAAGAAGTTTCGAGGCGTTAGCCTCATAAGTAGTTCATTTAGTAAAATATTATCCCAACCTACAGGGAGATTTCAAAGGAATAAATAGATATAATTTAAAAAGGAGTATACAGGAAAATGGGAATGTAATATCCTCTACGCACCTAAAAGTACGTGGTTTTCTTGCTGATTTATTATGAAAAAATATGATAAAGTGATATTTGTTTCTACAGACAATACTTGCCGTAGTCCTTTAGCGGAAGGTGTTATGAAAGAATTGACAAAGGATAAGGAAATAGAAATACTATCAAGAGGACTGATTGTTTTATTTCCAGAACCAATTAATCCCAAAACAGTAGAAACAGCAAAACAATATGGAATATCATTACATCATCCTATGTCAATACCATTTTCAGAAAAAGACTTAGGAGAAAAAAGTTTAGTTTTAACCATGACAAAACAACAAAAGAAGAGTATTTATGAAGAGTATGAAGATGCGATTAATGTTTATACCATAAATGAATTTATTGGCGGAGATGGCGATATTGAAGGTCTATATGGAAAAGAACGTTCCGTTTATACTGAGTGCTTTGAAAAAATTTCTACGTTGGTAAATTTAATAACGGCGAAGCTGTTTACAGAGGAAACGGCAGGAGAAAGAGAACAGAAAGGGAAAAATGGTGAAAGAAAATGATTGCAATAGGAAGTGATCATGGTGGTTATCTATTAAAAGAAGAGATCAAAAAACATTTAAAAAAGAAAGGAATTGCTTTTAGAGATTTTGGATGTGATTCGGAAGAAGCCTGTGATTATCCTGTTTACGGAAAAGCAGTAGCAGAGGCAATCATAGAAGGAACTTGTGAAAAAGGGATTTTAATTTGTGGCACAGGAATCGGAATTTCTATCAGCGCAAATAAAATAAAAGGAATACGAGCTGCTCTATGCTGCGATTGCTTTAGCGCAGAAGCTGCCAGAGAACATAATGATGCGAATATTTTGTGCTTAGGCGGCAGAGTGACAGGGACAGGACTAGCATTGAAGATTGTGGATACGTTCTTTGAAACAGAGTTTTCAAAAGAGGAAAGACATGAAAGAAGAATAGAAATGATAGAAAAATAAGAAGTTTAAGATGGAGGAAAAAATGAGCAAAGTGATAGTGATGGATCACCCTTTAATTCAACATAAAATTGGATTAATCCGCAGAGAAGAAACAGGTTCTAAAGATTTTAGGGCATTGATCAGTGAGATTGCAATGTTGATGTGTTACGAAGCTACAAGAGATTTGAAATTGACAGAAGTAGAGATTAAGACTCCTATTTGTAATGCCATAGTAAAAGAATTAAAAGGCAAAAAGCTCGCTATTGTTCCTATTTTACGGGCAGGACTCGGTATGGTAGAAGGAATGTTGGCTCTTATACCAGCAGCAAAAGTTGGGCATATTGGTCTGTATCGCGATCCAGAAACATTGCAGCCAGTAGAATATTATTGTAAACTTCCAGAGGACAGTGCAGAAAGAGAAATATTTGTAGTAGATCCCATGTTGGCAACAGGGGGTTCTTCTGCTGCCGCAATTACTATGTTAAAAGAAAGAGGAGTAAAAAATATTCATTTTATGTGTATTATCGCTGCACCAGAGGGAGTAAAAAAGATGCAGGAAACACACCCAGATGTGGACATCTATATCGGAGCTTTAGACAGCCATCTAAATGAACATGGCTATATTGTTCCCGGACTCGGAGATGCAGGAGATAGAATTTTTGGAACAAAGTAATAAAATGACAATGATATTTATAATATAGGAATCTGCATTTATATAAAATTCCTAAATTTCACGGAGGATATAGCCGAAAGCGCAGCGTCAAAGCCGCGCAGAGATGAGGTGACATATGAGTGGTAAGAGGTTAGATTATATTTCATGGGATGAATATTTTATGGGAGTTGCCATACTCTCTGGAATGCGTTCTAAAGATCCGGGGACACAAGTGGGGGCGTGCATTGTGAGCAGTGATAATAAGATTTTATCGATGGGATATAATGGATTTCCAACAGGGTGCTCAGATGATGAGTTCCCTTGGGAAAGAGAGGGAGAACCGTTAGAAAGTAAATATTATTTTGCAGCACATAGTGAGCTGAATGCTATTTTAAATTATCGGGGCGGAAGTTTAGAGGGAGCTAAAATATATGTTTCCTTGTTTCCCTGTAATGAATGTGCTAAGGCTATTATTCAGGCTGGTATTAAAACGATTGTCTATGATTCTAATAAATATGCAAATACACCTGCTGTCATCGCTTCACGCAGAATGTTAGATGCAGCAGGCGTGAAATATTATCAATATAAGAGAACAGGGCGGGAGATTAAGTTAAATGTCTAATCAAATACGATTATTTAGAAAGAGGTTAATACCAGAAGAGATAGTGGAATTAAAAGACGACGAAATTATAAAAAGGAATCGGGATATCATTATTACAAAATGGAAAACATTAAAGCCCAGAACCGATTTTTCTCATGGAATCTCATGTTATTTCTTAGACAAAGGGATTAAAGTGAGCAAATTTATAAAGGAAGATGAAAGTCTTTATTATTGGTATTGCGATATCATAAAAACAGATTATATAGAACAAGAACAAAAATATATCTTTACGGATTTATTAGCAGATGTGGTCATTATGCCAGATGGCTTTGTAAAAGTGTTGGATTTAGATGAACTGGCTGAGGCTACAAAACAAGGGATTCTCTCCTCAGAAGAGTTACAATTATCTTTAATACAGTTAAATGAGTTATTACAATGTATTTATGATAAGAGGTTCAGAGAATTACAAAAAGTTTTAGAAGAAATTGAGGAATCATAAAAATGTATACATTTCAAAGCCGTGTGCGTTATAGTGAAACGGATAAGAGCGGATTTTTATCTTTAAATGCTGTAGTAAATTATATGCAGGACTGCAGCACTTTTCAATCAGAAGATTTAGGAATAGGAATTGAGTATTTAAAGGAACATCATTATATATGGCTGATGAATTCGTGGCAGATAGTTCTAAAAGATCTCCCGAGATTAGGAGAGAAAATTATAGTTGGGACATCTGCATATGGTTTTAAGGGCATATATGGATATCGAAATTTTTTGATAAAAAATGAAAAGGAAGAAGAACTCGCTCTGGCAAATTCTATTTGGGTATTATATGATACGGAAAAAAATATGCCCAAAAAAGTTTCCACAGAACATGTAGAAGGATATCCCATAGAGCCAAAATTAGAAATGGAATCTATGCCCCGTAAAATCCAAATTCCAGAACAAGGCGAAAAACGAGAGGCTTTTCCTGTGAGATATTATCATATTGATACCAATCAACATGTCAATAATGGACAATACATTCAGATGGCACAAGAGTTTCTGCCAGAGGATTTTAAAGTGGGACAAGTGCGAGCGGAATATCGAAAATCTGCGGTATATGGGGATTGGATATGTCCATATGTTATAATACAATCAGATAAATATATTGTATGTCTGAATGAAACAGAGGAAAAAATATTTGCAGTGATTGAATTTAGCAAAAGGGAGTAAAAGGTTCCTATTTTTTACTATTATGGATAGGTGATTGTGAATGTCAAAAATGAATCATAGAGTTATTGTTTTGGTTACTTGAAAGTGAAAAAGGGGACGCTACGGCAAGGAAGTATTCCAACGAAGCCGCGCTTTCGCTCCGTTCCA
>CANRVK010000043.1 GCA_947643285.1 uncultured Eubacteriaceae bacterium | reverse complement strand
CCGCTTTCGCCTTGGCGGCTTAGAAGCGGGGGACTTCCTTGATGAGGTTAAATTGAGAAGTATGAGAGTATTTATAAAGAAATATTTCTGAAATTTGGGAAATAATAGATTTTGTATGGGAACATTTGTAAAAAATCTGCTCTTCCTCTAATGTTATTGTTGATTTAACCGATAAATTATTAGAAGATAATTTTATTCCTATTGTATTCACGATAGATGATTTCTCTATAGGGATGGAGCAGAAAGAAAAGAATAAGGTTAGGAGAAAGCTATGGCTGGTCTGATTGAGGAGTTAATGAATATCTTAGAAAAGGAGAATGAAGAATATCAAACCCTTTTAGAAATTTCTAAGGTAAAGACAGGAGTTATCATTAAAAATGATATTCAAGAGCTTTCTAAGATTATAGAAGAAGAACAGGCAGTCGTTGGAAGAATAGCTCCTTTAGATAAAAAAAGGGTGGAGTGCACCAATGATATTGCTACAGTTATAAATCGAAAACCAGAAACATTGACTATCACAAGGCTCATGGAATTGATGGAAGGGCAGCCGAAAGTGAAAAAGCGATTGGCGGAACTTCATGATAAATTGCATGATACTATGACTCAGATGACGAAGGTAAATGAGATGAATAAGGGACTTCTTCAGGAAGCTTTAGATTTAGTGAATTTCGATATTAATTTATTGAACAATTTAAAACAAGCGCCTTTAACAGCAAACTATAATAAATCAGCTTATAACACAGAAACTCGTATGGAAAGCAGAGGTGCATTTGACACAAAGCAGTAAAAAGGGGGTTATCGTATGCGCGTAGATGGTTATAATCAAATTAGTCAAATATATAGCACAAAAAAGACAGTAAAAAAGCAAGATATCAAGAAGACAGACTCAAAAGACCAAGTGCTCATCTCTTCTTCTGGAAGGGATTATCAAATTGCAAAACGTGCAGTAGCTTCCTCACCGGACATCCGAGAGGATAGAGTGAATACAATTAAAACGCAGATAAAAGAAGGAACTTATTCTGTGAACAATGAGAGCTTCGCTGAGAAATTGTTAAAAAAATATGAAGAAAGATTTCGTGGTTAGCAGTTTTATTCTTAAGAACAGGAAGTTCTTTCATCTCTAAGATAGAGAGATGACATGCCAAACAAAGTGAAAGGAATCACAACGCCAATGTAGTATTATCTTGTTATAATAGACTGGAGCGCAAAGCGCAACATGTTTATTACAATGAGCTTGGCGTTTGTTTTTTATTATGAGTGATTGAAACAAGGGCGAATATAGAAAGGGAAAATGATATGGGTGGAATGACAGGTTTGAGTATAGGAGTTTCTGGACTAAAATCGAGTCAGAACGCGATTAATACTACAGCACATAATCTGGCGAATGTAAATACAAAAGGTTATGTAAGACAACAGATTGTTTTTTCTGATACCTCTTATATTAATCTAGGGGTAGGTGGTGTTTATACAAATCAATCTGGAATGGGTGTTAGTGTACAGGAAGTCCGTAGAGTGAGAGATATTTTATTGGATAAGGCATACCGACAGGAAGTGAGCAGGCAGGCTTTTTATGAAAAACAATATCTCGCGACAGAAGAGATACAGGAACTGTTTGGAGAGTTTAATAATGTCACATTTGCAAATTTTATGGAAGATTTTCGTTCTGCTATGCAGGAAGTGGCAAAAGAACCCCAAGGAATGACACAGCGTTCTGCGATGATTCAGAGTGCAGCGAATTTTATTAATGAGGCAGTAAAAATTTATGATGGATTAAAAGATTATCAAGACTTGCTGAATGAACAAGTAGTCAATATGGTGAATCGAATCAACCAGCTAGGGGATACGATTTATGCATTGAATAAAAAAATCAGTTCTATTGAAGCAGCAGATGTGGAAGCAGCAAATGATTTTCGAGATCAAAGAGATAGTGCGTTAGATGAGCTGAGTTCTATTATCAATATTCAATATGATGAAGATATTAATGGTGTTGTGACAGTGAAAGCAGAGGGAGTGGAATTTATCTCTGAGATAAATGTAAAACATATGTCAGTAGAGGCACTGCATACACCAGAGGATTCTGGATTATTGACTCCTGTATGGCCACATTTGAGAGATAAAGAAGTGTTTAATCTAAATGTTACAATTTCCACACCAAAGGAGAATGATTTAGGAGCATTAAAAGGGATTCTTTTAGCGCGAGGAGATAAAATAGCAGATTATACGGATATTCCTAATTCAGATGATTATAAAGATGGCGCGAATAGTATCGCTTTTAAGCGAGCACAGGCAGCAGGTTTGAATCCCATTGCGACTGATTATATGGGAGGAAAAGACAGTGCAGCTTATAAGAGAGATTTAGAAGTTTATGATAAGCAATTAAGCCAATCTACCGTTCGTACAGTAATGGCAGAACTCGATCAGTTAGTGAATGAAATGGTCACTAAGTTTAATGATATTTTATGCCCGAATAAAGAGGTGGCAGCGGATATTACAGGAACAGATGAGAATGGAAATGCTGTTACGATAACAAAAGGAAGTCTTATTTTAGATACAGAAAATGCGGGATATGGATATTCTGAGAATAGTCATGTGCAGGGAACAGAATTGTTCTCTAGAAAAGATGTAGAACGCTATACAAAAGTGACAGGAAATGATGGAACTGTTTACTATGTTTATAATGAGAAAAATGCGTTTGGTTCAGAATCCCTTTATACATTAAGTAATTTAAAGATCAATGAAGATATGTTACATGATGATACTTTGCTGCCTCTTAGCAATAGTGAGGGAGGAGAGTTCCGTGCTAGAGCAGAGGCGTTAGTAGATGCATGGAATGATGCTTCTTTGAAACTGACTCCTAATCATAATAATCAGAAATCTTTTATGGATTATTATACAGAGTTAGTAGATCAGGTTGCCAATGCAGGAAGTTTATATGAAAATATGATAAATCATCAAGAAACTCTGACAAATGAAATTGATGGAGGAAGACAGGGGATATGTGGAGTTTCTTCTGATGAAGAGCTGACAAATTTAATTAAATTTCATGCGGCTTATAATGCAGCTTCCAGATATATTACAGTCGTAGATCAGATGATGGAACATTTAGTGACTAGATTATAAAAGATCAAAGAAAAGAAAGTGGTGATAAAATGCCTTCTACATTTTTTGGGTTAACAATAGCTTCCAGCGGTCTTAATGCCGCTCATGTAGCGATTAATACAACCGGACATAATATTTCTAATATTGAAACAAAAGGATATAGCAGACAACAAGCTATTCAACAAGCAGATGATGCACTTCGAGCATATTCTAGTTATGGAATGATGGGAAGTGGTGTTGTTGTTACAGATATACAGCAGATTCGAGATTCTTATTATGATAAAAAATATTGGAGTAATCAGTGCAAGTTAGGAGAGGCGAGTTCAAAATTTTATTATATGGATCAGATTCAAGATCAATTTTATAATGAGTTGGAAGATGTAGGCTTCACCCCTTATTATGGTAATTTCGCTAATGCATTAGATGAATTATCTCATAATACGGCTGATGGTCCTACTAGAAATGCCGCCGTCAATGCAGGTCAAACTTTTATGGAATATTTCAATAATATTTCTACAAACTTAAGAACTTATCAAGATGAAGCTAATTTACAAATAAGAACTACTGTGAATCGTATCAATACATTATCACAGAATATAGCATCTTTAAATCTTCAAATCGCTACTTTAGAAATGAACGGTGGAATGGCGAATGATTTGAGAGATGAGAGAAATAATTCCGTAGATGAATTATCTCAGTTGGTGGGAATTACACTAGATGAAACAATTTCCCCTACAGGAAGTTCTGTTTATAATATAAAAATTGGCAATCAGGAATTAGTATCAGGAACTAGCTATCATACAATAGAATTAACGACCAGAGATAAAAAGAAATTTGATACAGATGTAGAAGATCTATATGAACTCAGTTGGGATAATGGATTGAGTTTTGATGTGGAAGATCCTAGTTTATCTGGTGCATTAAGAGGATATATTGATATTCGTGATGGCAGTAATTTAGTAAAGCCTAATTATCCTGAAACAGCAGAAGGAAGAGTATATAAAGGAATTCCTTACTATGAAAAACAACTGAATGAGTTTGTAAAGGCTTATACAGAGGAGTTTAATAAGCTGCAAATGAAAGGCGTCCAAGGAACAGCAGAGGGTTTAGATGGAACAAGTACAGCAGACATTCCATTTTTTACAATCAAAGATATGACCACAGATGAGATCAAACAGGCGATTGTGGATGCCAACAATGCAGATGCAAATAATACAGTTATAACAAAAGATGACGTTACGTCAGATCAAATCATAGAATATATCAGCCAAAATATTACAGCAGGGAATGCATGTGTGAATCCGGATATCATAGCAAATAATGATTTGATGGCAGCAGCAACACAGGTGACAGATGGTGTGGATGGCAATGATGTAGCGCTCGTTATGGCGGATTTAAGAAATCAGAAGATTTTTAAGGGCAGAATCGCAGAAGATGCGATAAAGAGTTTAGTAGCAGTATCATCTGTTAATGCTTCCGCTGCCAAAAGTGCACAAACAAATTTCAACAATAACTCCAAATCTATTATAAATCAGCGCCTTATGATATCTGGTGTGGATAAAGAAGAAGAAGGAGTAGATTTAGTGAGGTTTCAAAGAGCTTATGATTTGGCTTCTAAAGTGATTAATGTGATGAATCAACTATATGATAAATTAATCAATGAAACAGGAGTATAAGTATAGAGTTAACTAAGAAATAGTTAAATATATAGATAAATAGACAGATAAGTGGAGGCGATTAAATGCGTATTACCAATGGTATGATGATTAATAATTCATTAGCAAATATTAATGTAAATAAGTTAAATGTAGATAAATGGTCTACACAGCAGTCTACAGGAAAGAAGATTCAGAAACCTTCTGAAGATCCCATTATCGCAGTACGTGCATTACGTTTTAGAAGTCAGTTGACAGAGCTGACACAATATTTAGATAAAAATATACCAGATGCAGAATCATGGATGAATGTCACAGAAGATGCGCTAACAGGTGTGAGTGATCTGATGCAGAGTATGCAGAAATATCTGGATCAAGCGGCAAATGATACTTATAATGAAAAAAATAGAAAGGATATTGCCGAAACTTTACAACAATATAAAGAGCAAATCTTTCAAGATGCCAATGCAGATTATGCAGGGAGAAGAGTATTTGCTGGTTTTAAAACAGATACAGACATGACCTTTCGTACTGCTACAGAACAAAGATATGATATAACAGAAAATATTACGCTTGATTCTATAGATACGGTCACAAAGATTAAAAATCTAGTATCTGTAGATACTGTAACGAATATTCCTCTTACAGACAATCCAGATATGCATGAAGTCTATCGAATCAGATTATCTTATGAGAAATTATCTTCTGGTACATGTCAAATTACTGATTCTCAGGGCAATGCTTATACAGGCATTAATATAAAAAGAGTAACAGCAGATGCACAGGGAGTTTATAAAGATGAAAATGGAAATGTAATACAAGATATTTATAGTCCTACTAATAATGATGCTTATTTCTTGGCAGATACTGGAGAGCTTATTTTAAGCCAAAATGCACATCAACAGTTATCAAATGATATGAATGGGGAAAATTTTTCAGTGACATATACAAAGGAGAGCTTTGAGAAGAATGATCTGCGTCCAGAGCAATATTTTGACTGCGTTTCTTATGAAGCTGATGGCACTACTAAGAAGAATAAATATACCAATGCAGTACAGGATATCTTATATACCGTAAATTTTAATCAGAAATTGAAAGTGAATACAGAGGGAAAACATGTATTCACACATAATATTGTAAGAGATGTAGATGAATTATTGAACAATGTAGAGGCAGCTCAAGCGGCACAGAGTAAAGTGGATGCTATCAAGAACATGATGAAAGAACAGAAATATGCAAATGACACAGATCAGAAGAATTTACAATCTATGTTAGAGGCTGCAGAAAAGGAATTAGCATTAGCAGACGATATCATGCAAAAATCTTTTGAAAGAGGAATTACAAAATTTCAAGGGCATCAAAAAGTAGTGGACGCAGCAGTAGCAGATGTAGGTAGTAGAACAAAGAGACTGGAATTGAATAAAGAGCGTCTTGGAAGTCAAGAAACAGTATATGAAGAGCTGAAATCTAGTAATGAAGATATTGATTTACCAGAAACAATTATTCGACTAGCGGCAGCTAGTATGGTATATGATGCATCTTTATCAGCTACCAGTAAAATTATAACCAAGAGTCTTTTAGATTATTTATAAAAAAATAGTTCTTACTTCATCTTATCTATAAAAAATTTATTAAATTTGCCGATATAAAAAAGAAATAGGAAAAGTTAGTATATCACATGGAGGTGATTTGTTATGGCAATTGAGACAGTTAGTAAAAATGCAGCTGTCTATCCAACAGCGCCAGTCAACACAAATATGACGAGTGTTAGTTCTGCTGGAACAGTAACGGAATCAGTTTCAACAGAAAAAGTAGCTTTAAATCCAGAAGTAGGAAAAGTTGCAGTTAATTCCAATATGGATACTGTAAAAAAGGTATATAGCAGTGAAGATGAGGAAAGACCAGAGGGAAGTGAAGCTGTAAATGCTGCTCTTCGTAAAGCTGTAGATACGATTAATAAAAAAATGGTGCATACAGAGTGTCAATTTGGTTTTCATGATGCCACAAACCGCATTATGATTAAAATCATAGACAAGGACACAAAGGAAGTATTAAAAGAATTTCCTCCAGAGGAAACTTTGGAGATGATTGCAAAAGCATGGGAACTGGCTGGAATTTTGATGGATGAAAAGCTGTAAATATTCTGATAGTGAGAGGTAAAGTAAAGAGAGGTATCAAGTGGAATATCAAACAGATTATATCCAAATTTTAATTAAAAGTTTACAGAAAAAGATAGAAACACTAGATTTCATCAGTTCTGTAAATATGGAACAAAAAAAGCTTGCCGAACAAGAAAGTTTTGATTTAGAAGCTTTTGAAAAAACATTGGAAAAAAAACAAGAAGGCATTGATGCTTTAAATAAGTTAGATGAAGGATTTGAAACGGTTTTTGAACGAGTGAAACCGGAAATTACACAAAATGCGGCGAATCATAAAACAGAAATTGAGCAGTTGAAAAAGTTAGTAGCGCTTGTCACAGAAAAGGGGATAATAGCCCAAACAGAAGAAGCTCGTAATAAAGCGTTGATTGAAAAACAGTTTTCTGGTTTAAAGAAAGAGATTCGCCAGAAAAAGATGACAAAAAATGTCACCAATAATTATTATAAAAACATGAATAAATTAAATGTAATTGATTCTGTTTTTATGGATAAAAAGAAATAAGAACTACGATTAGCAAATAAAGTTGATATCTTATCAGCTTTATTTGGATTCTAACTGAGATAGTTCGGAAAGGAGAAAAATATGGGAGTATCATCAATTAATTCTTTATACACAAGTTTATCAAGTGGTTATAGTATTAATAAGGCTGCTGATAATGCAGCAGGACTTGCGATTGCAGAGAAATTACAATCACAGGCAAACGGTTATAACGTAGGAGCAAACAATGCGGCTACCATGAATGATTTGATTAATGTAGCCGATGGAGGAATAAGTTCCATTACAGATTCTCTACAGCGTATCCGTGAATTAAGTGTGCAGGCATCTAATACAGCAGTTTACTCGCCTGAAGATATTTCAGCGATGCAGTATGAAATAGATGGTCTAAAACAATCTATTCAAGATGCTGCAAAAGGAACACAATTTAACACCATGTCACTATTAGATGGAAGCAGAGCAGATTTACATGTGGCATCTAATCCAGATGGAACAGGAATGTCAATTAAGATGGTGAATACTACTTTAGAATCTTTAGGAATAGCGGATTATGATGTGACAAAAGATTTTGATATCTCTGTTATTGACAAAGCATTAGAAAAAGTCAGCAGTGCAAGAAGCAGTTTAGGCGCAAGTTCTAATGCATTGAGTACCATCATCAATTCTAATTCCTATACATCATTAAATTTGACTAGCGCACAGAGCAGAATAGAAGATTTAGATTATCCAAAAGCGATTTCTGATTTACAAAAAGAAAGATTATTAGAACAGTATAAACTGAATATGATAAAAAAGAAATCAGAAGATGAATCCTTAGTCTTAAGGCTTTTCAGATAGTGGATTTAAGTGATTCATAAGTAAATCCTTTCATATGTCATAGGCAAAAACCCACTACCTTTAGGCGGTGGGTAGTTGACAGCAATAATAAACTGGAGTAAAAAAATGTCATTAATAACACAAATACATGGCTGGATTACAATACGCTGCTTTTATGAAAATTCTGATAAATTTGATGAATTAGAAGAAGAATTTTTAGAAGAAGTTTTGATAGAAATAAAGAAATTTATTGAACAATGTGAGTTTCAATTTACTGAAGTGAGTTTTTATCAGAAATATGAAATGACATTTTTAAACATATGCGGAATGAGTTGGTATTATGATGAGTGTGAGAAAGTGATACAGCTTTATCAGATGATATCTAAGCTCGCAAAAGGTTCTTATGGAGTATTATATGTACAAAGTGAAAAAGAAGAAAATGTATTTAGAGTTTATACATTAAAACGCGGTTGTGTCTATGAGCAGGTAGATCAATTATTATCACCTTGTATACCAGAAATTGAAGATTATCCAAAATAATATTATGGCTGTCATATCAAATATTTGATACGGCAGCCATAGTTATGTGAATGTGAAATAGTATTAGGTTTTTGAATCAATAAAAAGTTCTTTATAATTATCTTTTAATTCCTGTAATAACTTTTCCTCAGAAGTCAATTTTAACAGATAATAACATTCCATATATATGATTTTAGCTTCTTCAAAGCGAGTTAATTTGCATAAAATACAAAACTTTTTTATGAGCATTTGAGGCAGAAGTTTTAGAGAATGTTGTTTTAATGCAAAGTCTATTCCTTCTGTGATGTAATGGAGTGCTTCTTCAAAATTTTGTATTTTATATTTTACAGTGCTTAAGTTTAAGCATACCATTTGAAACAAGCTTCTATCAGAATCAGAATATTTATAGTATGGATTATAAGATAAAATAAGATAGGTTCTCAATATATTCAGCAATTCTTCATATATTTTACATGCTATATGATACTTTTCCAGATGCATATAATTATATCCTAAAACATTAAGTAAAATATAACTTTCATGAGAAAGATTTCTTAAATCCATAGTTTCAAGTGAAAAACGGGCATTGTCTACTTGAATACCCAAAAGGCAGCATGTATTAGAAGCCTCAAAATTATTTTTGTAGGAAGAATAATATAGAGCCTTTGCATAATATAAAAGCTGTAAATTTTCTCCTTCTTTAAACTCATCTAGAGCTTCAACCTTTGAAATTAAATCTATGATAGAGGAAATATCCTGATTTTCTATAGCAGAATATAGACTCAGTTTTAAAGTATAAGATTCTAATGATGTTCCAAATGTGAGTTTCATATAACAGGATTGTAAATCAAAGTTTAATTTTTGAGATAATAATGTAATAAGATGAGGGGAAGGTTCATGCTGACCTCGTTCTATTCTTATAATTTCTCTTCTAGAACAAATATTCTTAGCTAGTTGTTCTTGAGTCATTTTTCGTACTTTACGTATTTCTCTGATAATTTCTCCAATATTTGCGGACATAAAAAGCATCTCCTCATATTTTTATGAATAATGCTTTATTATAATATCATAAAAAGTGTAAAAATGCAAATGAATGACTGTAATTCGTTACTATAATTTCTAAATATATTTCTATTTTTAATTTACCAAGGTTGTTTTATGTGTTTCGTGAAAGTAAGTTCCGCTTAATGGAAGGAAGTATTCCAACGAAGCCGCGCTCTCGCTCCGTTCCAGACGTAGCGGACACTAAATTCGCGAACCCTTGCGGGTTTGCTCATTAAGTGCCAACGTCTTCCAAGGGGCTTCTTTTGGAATACCTTCTTCCCTGTGCTAGTACATCATTGCATTAATGTTTAAGTAAAATAACAGCTAGACATTTTCTTACTTCTATGACATAATAGAAAAAACAAAAGGAGATGTTTTCTTATGTCACTTAAACCTACCCCTATCCTTTTATCTGATTCCGTATCCCATATTCTTTCTAAGTTCGTTAAAAGCAGAACGCTTCCTATTCGTCAAGTAGAACGAGCCAAAATCGTGTTACTCTGTGCCAACGGATTTAACAACTTACAAATCTCTGAAAAAGTTAGTATTGGACAAGATTCGGTCAGCAAATGGAGAATTCGTTTTTTTCAAAGCCTTCCTCACCTAAAAGAAGTGGAAGAAAAGAATCCTACACAATTGGAAAAGGAAGTAACCTTGCTTCTTGCCGATAAGGCACGTCCTGGACAGCCACCTACCTATACGGAGGAACAAATCATAAAAATTTTAGAACTTGCTTGTCGTAAGCCAGAAGAATATGGGTACGAAACCAGCCACTGGAGTTTGAATCAGTTAGTAGAGATAGCAAAAAAGGAAGGGATAGTGGAAAAGATTTCAGCAAAAACGATTAGTCGTTTTTTAAAATATGGGGAAGATTCGCCCACATCGCGTCCGTTACTGGCTTCATTCCTCAGAAAAAGTAGAACATCCAAAACAATTTGCAGAAAAAGTGAATGAAATTTGTAGTATCTATCAGAACGCGATAAGTGCCCAGGAAAAAGGAGAACATATCCTATCGGTAGATGAAATGACAGGAATCGTGGCAAGAGAGAGAAAATATCCAAACAAACCCGTGTTGCCAGGAAAAGAAGAGAAGGTAGAATTTGAATATATCCGTCATAGGACTACCAGTCTCATCGGTTTTTTTGATGTAGCTACGGGACGAGTAGAAAAGCCGTATTTGAAACAAACACGAAAAGAAAAGGATTTTGTAGAGGCAGTAAAAAGACTGATAGAAACAGATGGGCAGGCATCGTGGACGCTGATATGTGATGGGTTAAATATTCACAAATCAGAATCGTTAGTGAGATTTGTAGCGGAGAAATGTGAGATAAAAGAAGATCTGGGACAAAAAAAGAGGAAAGGCATTTTGAAGAATCAAGCAAGTCGAGAAGAGTTTTTATCAAAGAAAGAACATCAGATAAGATTTGTATACACGCCAAAGCACTGTTCTTGGATAAATCAGATAGAAGTATGGTTTAGTATTATGAGTCGAAGATTGTTAAAACGGAAAAGTTATCGGTCAGTAAAAGAGTTAGAGGAAAGTATCTTACGATTTATTAAGCAATATAACGTGACAGCAAAACGATTCCAATGGAGTTATCAAGGTGAGCCATTGGTTGTATAATTTTACTTGATTATTAATGCAATGATGTACTAGTTTATTGACTGTTCTGGAAAAAATATATTATCTACATAGGCTATGCTGTAATAGGAGAGAGTTTTCTTTTAGTAAAAAAGTTAAACAGATGATATCATGCTTTGTGATATAAAGTTATACTTAAGTATGTACAATAACGTGAGTTCGATGAAAAATAAATGTCCATAAGCCTATCTTTCTGATATAATTAGATCGCCAAATCAAACATACCAAAGGAGAAGAAACTTATGGACGAAATTATTCTATCCGTTTTTTATGACATGGACAACTTCTGCAAAGAATTAAAAAAATTTTCTGAACGCAACCTTTTGCCTTGTAATGAAAATGGCGTGTCTTTTGAGCCGCCTTCGAGCCTCTCACTGAGCGAGATTATGACCATCTGCGTTGTCTTCCATTTGTCTGGCTATCGGACATTCAAATGGTATTATGTAAATTTTATCAAAAAGAACTGCCGCAAATTCTTTCCCAAACTGGTCAGCTATCATCGTTTTGTGGAACTTATGCCTTATGCTGCCATACCGCTGGCTTTGTTTGCGCAGTCTGTGGGTTTACAATCGCCTTGCACTGGCATAAGCTTTGTGGACTCTACGATGCTGGACGTGTGCGACAGCCACAGAATCTGGCAGAATAAGGTTTTTAAAGGTGTCGCGCAAAGGGGCAGGAGTTCTACGGGCTGGCATTACGGTTTCAAGCTCTACCTTGTCATCCATGACTGTGGGGAGATTCTGCGTTTTTGTCTGACGCCTGCCAATGTGGACGATCGAAACCAAAAAGTTATGGAAAGTCTGACAAAAAATCTATTTGGGAAGCTATTTGCAAACAAAGGGTATGCGTCCAAAAAATTATTTAAGGAACTCCTGGACAAAGGCATAGAGCTGATCACGAAACAGAAAAAGAATGCCAAAACCCTAGGGATGCTGCGCCTCACAGACAGGCTTCTGCTGCGGAAGCGCGCTGTGATCGAGTCGGTCAATGATTTTCTAAAAAATGTCTGCCAGATTGAGCATACCAGGCACAGAAGCGGCTGCAATTTTGTGGTCAACTTGGTGGCTGGGCTTGTGGCATACTCTTTTTTGCCTAAAAAGCCATCGATTCATACTGGAAATATGACTTTTGCATAAGTATGCTCATCGAACTCACGTTACAATAAATATGAAATAAGAATGTACAAATGTTATGATATATGAGTTACAAGGAGGAACTCATAATGATACTAAAGAATCAGATCATAACAAACATAAAAATAGAAAGTGTCAATGACATATACAAATTAAAACCATTTTTGGAGGATGGGACATTGAAAATCCATAAAAGTCAAATAGCAAGAGAATTGAAGGTTGATAGACGTACCGTTGATAAATACATAAACGGATATACAAAACCAGAAACAAGGAACTGGCATGACTGTATTACACTATTTTATGATATTATGGCTGAATTATTATCAGACAGAAATCAACAGGTGTTTTACTACAGAAAAGTTTTATGGCAGTATCTTGTAGATAACCACGACTTTACCGGTGTTTATTGCAACTTCTGCCATTCCCTTAGAAACTATCCTGAATTCGATTCCTATTTCAGAAAAGGCAGACCTTCCAACACTAATCAGGTAACCGTTCGATATGAAACACCTATGGGTAAGCAGGCTCAGCTAGATTGGAAAGAATCGATTCCGTTTACTCTTTCTTCCGGAGAAACTATAGATGTAAACATTTTCGTATTATTGCTTTCCTATTCAAGATTCAGGGCATACAGAGTATCACTTTTCAAAACGCAGGATATACGTTTCTCGTTTCTTGATGATGCATTGGAAACATTTGGTGGTGTACCGGATGAAATAGTAACAGACAACATGAAAACTGTTATGGATGAAGCAAGAACAGAATATTCTGCCGGTAAAGTAAAGAATAAGTTTCAGCCGTTCGCTGATGATTATGGTTTTAAAGTTCAGCCGTGCATCGCAGGACATCCCCATACGAAGGCTAAGGTTGAAGCTCCCATGAAGATACTGGATGAAATAAGAGCTTATAATGGAAAATTAAATTACCGGGAACGGGTTGAATTAGTAACAAGAATTAACAATCGTGTTAATGCACAGGTAAACCAGGGAATCGGAAGAATTCCGCTGATGTATTTTAACAGAGAAAAGGCTTTCCGAAACAGCCTACCCGCTGATACCATCAGAAAGCCTTATCAAATCACCACAAATACCGTAAAAGTCAATCATTCAAGCATGTTTTATGATAAAGGATGCCAGTACTCTGTCCCACCAGAGTACGTAGGAAAGATTGTTTCTTTACAGGTATATGATGGTTATATACCGGTGTATTGTAACACAGAATTTATAACCATTCCTCCATTAAGTTCAAAAAAATTGAATTATATTTCTGAACATTATGCTGCAATTGCCAGAAAATCCCATATTTTCAAAGACGAACACATAATGGACAGGGCAAAAGAAAATCTGGAGATTATAGGAAAGGTTTATGATTATGAGTAACCGTACATACAATCAGTGAACAGCAAATTTGGAACGGTTAAAGTTAACCCAGATGAAACTTCATCTTGATGAAATAAGAGATTTTGTAACAACAAACGGATTATCATTTACGGAGGGACGATTGAAGCTCAGTCATTATGAAGTGGATTTTAAAGAACAGAATGCTTCACGGTCTATGATAAAGACCACAGCATTTCCATTTGTAAAAAAGCTTAAAGATTACGACTTTGGATTTCAGCCGAGTGTGAATGAACAGGAAATGAGGGAGTTTGCAAGTCTTGGTTTCCTTGAAAAGAATGAAACTATAGTATTTCTTGGACCAAGCGGAGTCGGAAAGACACATCTTGCAACTTCTATCAGTATTGCAGCCGCAAAAAAACGAGTAAGCACATATTTTATAAAGTGCAATGATCTGCTCCAACAGCTAAAGCGGGCAAAACTGGAAAACAGGCTTGATGCAAGATGAAAGCATTTTTGTCATTACCGCCTGCTTATAATTGACGAGCTTGGATATCTGCCTATTGATAAAGAGGATTCCAATCTATTCTTCCAACTTATAGATATGCGCGATGAAAAGAAAAGCACTATATTAACAACAAATAGGAACTTTAATGAGTGGGATGGAATATTTTATGATGCGGTTGTTGCAAATGCCATTATGGACAGAGTTCTGCATCATGCACATGTAATACCAATATCCGGAAAGTCATACAGGTTAAAAGACCACTTAAAGCAAACAGACTAATGGTACATTTTTATATCCTATTTTTTGTACATTAGGTCTTGACATTTTATA
>CANRVK010000042.1 GCA_947643285.1 uncultured Eubacteriaceae bacterium | reverse complement strand
AATACTTCTTTTATTTACTTTCTCTAAAAAAATAAAAAAAGTGGGTAACTCAGAGAGCAATAAACGTGATAAAATAATATCATGGAATCATAAAAATAGTTAAAAAACTTTTCTTAATGTCTACTCACTGTTGAAGGTAAGTAGATGATTAGGATTTTACTCAAACTAAAATAGGATAAATGAAAAGGCATCTGAAAAAGATGTCTTTTTTTTGACTAGAAAGAAGGTGAATTCATGGGTAGACTGAGAAAATTTAAGACGGTGAAGCAGTTAGAAGAAGCATGGGAAGCATACAAAACCGATTGTAATAATCAGATGGTGCTTACCCATGATTTCAGTTCTAAAAATTCAGAATTTGTCAGTAAAGAACTAAAACGCAGTATAACCTATACGATTGAGGGTTTTTGCGTGTTTGCTGGGATTTCCAGAGCTGCTTTCTATGAACGATATGCGGACAATGAGCGGTATGCTGACATCGTTACGCGCATGAAAGAAGAGTGTGAAGTAGATGCTCGTAAAAAATTTGAATTAGGAGTTATCGATTCGCGTCTTGCTGGGTTATGGATGAGCAAACATGGATATACCACAAAAAGTGATGCCAATATCGACCTTGAACCTGTGGTCATTATGAATGATTTAAAAGAATAGTTGGTGATGAGATGCAAGTGTCTTTACAGCAAACCATTGGAAAAAACTATGCCGACTTTTGGAATACCAAGAAAAGGTATCGTGTATGTAAAGGAAGTCGAGGGTCAAAGAAATCCAAAACCACAGCTTTGAACCTCATTTATCGTCTATTGGAATATCCAGAAAGTAATGGATTATGTGTGAGGAGGTATTCTAATACATTACGAGATTCTGTTTATAGCGATCTGAAATGGGCAATTCATAAGTTGGGATTAGGACATTACTTTGATTGTATGGTTTCCCCTATGCAGATAATCCGCCGGTCTACGGGACAGAAAATTCTGTTCCGTGGACTAGATGATGGATTAAAGATTACATCTATTTCCGTGGAAAAAGGGGTATTGTGTTTTGTATGGATAGAAGAAGCCTATGAGATTACAAAAGAAGAGGATTTCAATAAATTAGATTTGTCTATCCGAGGGGAAGTGCCGGAAGGGTATTTTAAACAAATCACTTTGACTTTCAACCCGTGGAGTGCGACAAGCTGGCTGAAGGCTCGCTTTTTTGACAAACCAGAGGAAGATACCTTTGTAAAAACAACCACATGGCAATGCAATGAATGGTTGGATGAAGCGGATAGAAATATATTTCTAAAAATGCAGAAAAATAATCCTCGCCGCTACCGCATAGAAGGAGAAGGGGAATGGGGGATTGCGGAAGGGCTGATTTATACCAATGTGATTTGTGAAGCATTTGATGTGGAAGAAATCCGCAAAATTAAAGGGATAAAATCCGCGTTCAATCTTGATTTTGGTTTTACCGATCCAAGCGCTTTTGTGTGTGAAATGGTGGATAATACAGCTATGCGTATCTATGTATTTGACGAATGGTATAAAACAGGAGTGACCAATAAAATAATTGCAGAACAGATTAAGAATATGGGGTATGGAGGACAAAGGGTAATTTGTGATAACGCAGAACCAAAGAGTATCGCAGAACTAAGAGAAGAAGGGATACGAGCAGAAGCTTCCCGAAAGGGAAAAGATAGTGTGAATTATGGAATACAGCTTATTCAGAATTATGAGATCGTAGTTCATCCAAAATGTGTAGAATTTAAGAAAGAAATAGAGAACTATTGTTGGGGGAAAGATAAAGATGGGAAACTGACAGGAAAACCAGATCATGAATTTTCGCATGGAATGGATTCGATGCGATATGGTGTGATGGATATTTTAATGCCAGATACCTTTAGTTTTGATTAGAAAGAAGGTGAGAAAGTGCTATGGGAATATGGAAGCGAAACAAGGCGAATCAATGCGATTGTAAATGCTGCTGCCAAAACAAGAATGAATGACCTCCGATTTTTAGAAAAAGAGATAGAAAAATGGAAGAACTCTCCCATCCGAAGGGATATGATGGTAGCAGAACGTTATTATCAAGGGGATCAAGATATTTTATATCGGGCAAGAATGGTGATTGGAAAAGACGGAAAGTTAGAAGTAGCAAAGAATTTACCCGATCATCGAATTGTAGATAACCAATATCAAAAGGCAGTGGACCAGAAAAAGAATTATTTACTGAGTAAACCCTTTACGATTACCTCTAAAAATAAACAATATACGGAAGCCTTAAAGTTTATCTTAGATAAGAAGTTTATGAGAACATTAAAACATGTCTGTGGAGATAGTATTAACGGAGGAATTGGTTATTTATATCCTTATTATAATGATGAAGGTATCTTATGCTTTAAAAGATTTCGGAATGATGAAATTCTTCCCTTCTGGGCAGATGAGGAGCATACCGAATTAGATGGGTTTGGAAGATTGTATCTTTTAGATGGATACGAGGGAGAAACAGAAAAAACCTATGAATTTTTTGAGTTATACTCTAAGAATGGAATCGAGCGGTATCAGGTAGAGGGAGGACATCTCATACCAGATATTTTGCATCCTTCGGATTCTCATTATCGAATAGAGAACGTGGATTCCAATGGAAAACGGGTAGAAGTAGCTTATAATTGGAATCGTGTTCCTTTAGTCGCTTTTAAAAGAAATACAAAGGAAATTCCCTTGATTAAGTGCTGCAAAAGTTTACAAGATGGAATCAATTTGATGGTGAGCACATTTGAAAATAATATGTGTGAGGATAGTAGAAATAGTATCTTAGTCCTTGTGAATTATGATGGGACAAATTTAGGAGAGTTTCGTCATAATTTAATGCAGTATGGAGCAGTGAAGGTGAGAAATACAGAGGGAAATGGAGGAGATGTGAAAGCCCTGACAGTGGAAGTCCATGCAGAGAATTATAAAGCTATTTTAGAAGTGTTGAAACAAGCATTGATAGAGAATTGTAAATCGTATGATACAAAAGATAATCGGTTGACTGGTGACGCAAATCAGATGCACTTACAAAGCATTTATCAAGATATAGAATTGGACGCACAGGAGATGGAAACAGAATATCAAGCGGCGTTTGAGGATTTATTATGGTTCATAGACCAACATCTAGCCAATACGGGAAAGGGAGATTTTGAAAAAGTAGAAGTAGAGATTACCTTTAATAGAAATATCCTTGTAAATGAAACGGAACTGATTCAGAATTGTAATAGTAGTGTGGGGATACTTCCCATGAAAGTAATTTTAGAAAAACATCCTTGGATAAAAGATGTCGAAGAAACAATGAAATTATTAGAGGAAGAAGAGCAGAAAAAATTAGAAATGACCGACCCTTATGAAACTGCTTTTGAGCAAGGCGGTGAGCCAGAAGATGAAGAATAGGGAATACTGGCAAAAGAGATTTGAAGAATTAGAAGATCGCCGAATGAAAGAAGCCGCAGCTTATTATCGAGATGTGGAGAAGCAATTTAGAAGGGCACAAAATAGGATAGAAAAGGATATTGAAAGGTGGTATCAACGATTAGCAGACAATCAAGGAATCGGTTATGCTGCTGCGAAAAGGCTATTAAATAAAAAAGAATTAGCAGAGTTTCAATGGACCTTAGAAGAATATATCAAAAAGGGAAAAGAAAATGCTGTTTCTTCAAGATGGTTGAAGGAATTAGAAAATGCCTCTGCAAAAGTACATATTACTCATTTGGAAGGAATGAAAACAGCGATTCAGCAATATAATGAAGTGCTATTCGCTCAATTAAAAGAAGGACTAACTGGACATTTAAGTAAGGTAGCACAAGAGAGCTTTTATCGAAATGCCTATGAGATAGCGAAAGGAACAGGAATAGGAAGAACTGTTCCTTATTTTGATTCCAAAAAACTAGAGATAATTTTGAATCAGACATGGGCAGCAGATGGAACAAAGTTCAGCGATAGAATATGGAAGAATAAACAGAAGCTAGTGGGGAAGCTACATACAGAATTAACACAAAGTATTATCCGAGGAGAAGCACCTGATAAAGCAATCCAAAGATTAGCAAAAGAGATGAAGGTAAGTGAAAAGCAGACAGGGAGATTAATTATGACAGAAACCGCCGCGATTTCGTCTGCTGCGGACTTAAAAAGTTATCAAGAGCTAGGGATTAAGAAGTATCAAATATTAGCAACATTAGATAATAAAACTTCTCTTATCTGTCAGGATATGGATCATAAGGTCTTTGATATAAAAGATTATCAAGTAGGAATGACCGCGCCGCCTTTTCATCCATGTTGTAGAACTACAACAATACCATACTTTGAAGATGAGTTTACCATAGGAGAACAGAGAGCAGCAAAGGATGAAGAAACAGGAAAGACCTATTATGTGCCTGCTGGTATGTCTTATCAGGAATGGAAAGAAAGTTTTATTGGAGATGAAATTAATAAAAAACAAATAATTTCAAAAATAAATAATGTCAGGGATGTTTGGACACGAAATAAACCACCTATTTCTCTACAGGATTTAGAAACAATGTATGGATATTCCATTTCAAAGACAATAAGTAAAGCTCCAATATTATTTGAACAGATAATTTTTGATAATATAGATAAGATTGTATTTGCAAAAACAAATGCAAGAGGACATGCAAGATATTCTATAAAATATGGAATTTTTATAAATCTTGATAAGGATTGTTTGGATAAAAGGGGTCAATGGACAGCTTTGTTTCACGAAATAGGTCATAATTTAGATGAAGTATATGGAAGACCTTCCGAATCAACCATGTTCATAAATGCCTTGAAAAATGATTTTTTTACTTTGACAAATAATTATATGATGATATATAATATGAATATAGAACAAACTTATGAAGACATATCTTGTTATTTGAGAAAAGGTTTAGATGAACAAGTACATATCATTTCAGATTTATTTGGCGCTTTGTCTGGTGGAAAATGTAAAGGAAAGTGGGGGCATAAAAAACAATATTGGGAATCAAGAGGAGATAAAGGAATCGGATCAGAAGCATTTGCACATTTTTTTAGTGCTTCTATCATTAATGATGAAATAAAATTAGAAAGTATTAAGGAAACATTTCCAACGGGTTATGAAGAATTTTTAAAAATGGTAGGTGATATGAGATGAAAGAGGAAGAAATCCACATTCCAGATTTCTTGAAAAAACCACGTAAAGAAAGAATGGAATTATCAAAATTTGATAAATTATTTGATGAATATGAAAAGAAATTTAATGATAATCCACCCACTGAACCATCTAGTTATTCAGAAGAAGAATGGTGTGAAATTTTGGAAGTGTGTATCGAAGAAAATGTAACCGTCGATGAATTATTTAGAGAATTATTTGAAGATGAATATGATTATGATGAAGATGATAGTGAGTGGTATTATTAAAGAATGAAAAAGCACCTTAGAGTGCTTTTTTTTATGCATGTTTATCAGGGGTAAGATATAAAATGAAGCATTTAATGGAATTGTCAAATAGAATTACCACATAAAAACGGTAAAGGAGATAGAAAGATGAAAAGGAAATTTTTAGAGGATTTCGGAATCGAAAAAGAAGCGATAGATAAAATCATGGCAGAAAATGAGAGTGATATAAATACCATAAAAGCAGAACAAGAAAGTCTAAAGAAACAATTAGAAGCAGTTCATCAACAGTTAGCCGAAAGGGATAGCCAGCTAGAAGAACTCAAAAAGAACTCTGGAGATAATACAGAGTTAAAGGCACAATTAGAAACTTTGCAAGCAGAAAATAAAGCAGCAAAGCAGAAGTATGAGCAGGATATGAAGAACTTAAAACTAGATACAGCTATCCAGTTAGCAATAGGAGAAACCGCACAGGATATGGATTTGGTAGCTGGATTAGTAGATAAATCAAAACTTATCTTATCGGAAGATGGAAAAGTAACAGGGATTGAAGAACAGCTAAAGACTTTAAAAGAAACAAAGTCTTTTTTATTTAAGCAGGAAATAAAGCAGCCTCAAATAAAAGGAAGTACACCCCTATCTGGAACAGGGACGCCTGCTGCCAAAAAACCATCAGAAATGACCTATAGCGAGTTATGCGCTTATCTGGAAGCAAACCCAGAAGCAAGCATAGAATAATCAAAAAAAGAAAGGATGAAGAGAAATGGCAAAATTTGATGAAAAAAGTTTTAATCCGCAAGCCTTTGGTGCTTATGTGGAGAGAATACCAAAAGTAAAAAGAAATGAGTTGATAAAATCTCGCGTTTTAAAAGGGAATGAACAGATAAGAAATACCTTTCAAACACAGACTGGTACAGCATATGCGGTTCTTCCTATGAAGGGATTGCTAGAAGGAGAGGCTCTAAATTATGATGGACAAACTGATATTACCAGCGAGGGTACGACCACTTTTGAGAGAGGTGTTGTGGTCTTTGGACGTTCTAAAGCATGGACAGAATCCGATTTCTCGACGGATATTACCGGCGGAGTGAATTTTATGGATAATGTAGCCGTACAAGTATCGGAATGGTGGGATGACACTTACCAAGATATTTTATTATGTGTATTGAAAGGTATTTTTTCTATGACAGGTGCAAAAAACTTAGAGTTTGTAAATACACATACTTTGGATATTACAGCCATAGGAGATGGCATGGTAGGACCTACGACATTAAATACTGCGGTTCAGAAAGCAGTCGGAGATAACAAGGCAAAATTTACTTTAGTCATCCTGCACTCTACGGTAGCGACCAATCTGGAAAACCTGCAATTATTACATTACTTAAAATATACCGATGCCAATGGAATACAAAGAGATTTAGCGATTGGCACTTGGAATGGCAGAACCGTACTGATAGACGATTCCATGCCAACAGAAGTGACAGAAGGGGCGGAAGGAACAGAGGCAACGACCACTTATACTACTTATGTATTAGGAGATGGAGCGATAGATTTTGAAAAATTAGGAGCAGATGTTCCGAACGAAATGAAACGTGACCCAGAAAAGAATGGAGGAATGACGACATTATATACGAGAGATAGAGCTTGTTATGCCCCTTATGGGATTTCTTATACAAAGAAAAATCAGAAAACCTTATCGCCTACCAATCAAGAGTTAGCAGATGGAACAAATTGGACTTTAGTAGATAATGGTCAGACAGGAGCAAAACAGAAAGTGATTTCCCATAAGTCCATTCCGATTGCCAGAATTATTTCTAAAGGTTAAAGAAAGAGGGAAGAACAGATGGAAAAGGACTTAGAAGAGTTTTTATCTGCTTTTGGATATGAGTGTGAAAAAGCGGATAGACCCTTTTTGACTTATGCGATTCAGAAAGCAGAACAAGGAATTTGTCATTTTTGTAATCTCACAAAGATACCAATAGAATTAAAAGAGGTCATGCTTTCTCGTGCCGCAGGAGAATTTTTATTATGGAAACAGAGTATGGGAAAGTTAGAACATATGAATGTTTCAGAAAGCGCCTTAAAGTCTATTCAGGTAGGAGATACGACCACTACATTTGCAGTCAAGGAGCAGGAGGAAAATAACATGGATCTTTATATTCAATATCTTTTACATAACGGAGAAGAAGAGTTATTCGCTTATAGGAGAATCGTATGGTAGAGCGAGGGATACAAAAAGCAAGAGCTGCAATTGAAAGCACTTATATAGGAAAATGTACGATATATGAATATAGAACCATCACAGACAAAAAAACGGGGATTTCTAGCAAAAGAGAGAGTTCCGTTTTAGAAGATCAGCCTTGTCGGTTGTCTTATCAAAAAATTATGACAACCGAATCAGTAGAAGGCGCACACGTGCCAGTACAGACAGTCAAATTATTTCTTGCGCCTGAAATTAAGATCTGCGCAGGAAGTAAAATCGTGGTAACGCAAAATGAAATCACGAAAGAATATGAAAGAAGTGGGGAAGCAGCGGTATATGCAACCCATCAAGAAATTTCTTTAGAACTTTTTAAGAACTATGCGTAGGTGATAAGATGGGAAGTTGGGGAACAGTAGAATTTGAATCGTTAAAAAAATTATCAAAAGATTTGGATGCGATACAAGCAAGCAAAGAAGAGGCTTGTATAAAAATAGTAAAAGAATTGGCGAGCCGGTTTTTAAGGAAAGTGAAACAAAGAACACCAAAAAGAACGCCAGATGCCTGTCCGCCCGGAGTGAAACCCGGAACGCTACAAAGAGGTTGGAGAGTAGGACCTATCGAGAAACAAGGAAGTGATTATGTAGTCACTATCTATAATCCGATTGAGTATGCTGATTATGTGGAATATGGGCATCGCACAAGGAATCATAAAGGATGGGTGCAAGGAAAGTTTTTTATGACAATATCAGAACAAGAACTACAAGAAGTTACCCCACAATTCATTCATAAAAAAGTAGAAGAATGGCTAAAGGAGGTTTTTTCATGATGAAAAAGACCTTAGAAGCCATCGCCATGCAGCTAAAAAGAGAGTTTGGAGAACATTATGAAATATGGATAGAAGAACAGGAACAAGACTTGAGAGAGCCTTGTTTTTTTGTGCAAACCATAGAAACGCATCAAGTAGCCAGACTGACAGGATATTACCAGCGTAGCCAGAGTTTTGATCTGATATATTTTCCAGAAACAAAGGCTACGTTTGAATTAACAGAAGTAGCGGAAAGGCTGTATTTTTGCATGGAATATATAGAACTCGATGGCATACCAGTAAGAGGAAGAAACCTGCATACAGAGATAGTAGAAGGAGTATTACATTTTATGGTGGAATATGAGATATGCCTAAAAGAAGGAAAAGAAAAAGAAGATAAGATGGAATATTTGAAACAGAAAGGAAGATTGAAATGAAAGAAAAAGAAGAAGTTTTTTCCCCGACAGAGGAAAAGAGAGAAATTACTTATCCAAAAGAGCAGATTTTATCTTCTCAAAAATATCGGGATAGAAAGGATCTGCTATCTGCTTTATTAGAAAAGGAGAAAGGTTATACATTGAAACAAGTGGAAGAAATCATGAAAAATTATAAAAAGAAGAAGGTGAATTAAATGGCATTAGGAGGAGGAAGTTATACCACACAAAATAAGGTTTTACCGGGAAGTTATCTTAATTTTATTTCAGCAGCAAGAACACAAGCCGCTCTATCGGATAGAGGAGTAGTTGCGATTCCTCTGGAAATGGACTGGGGAGCAGATGGAGAAGTATTAGAAGTGAACTTAGAAAGACTACAAAAGGACGCGAAAAAGTTATTTGGATACGCTTATACATCCGAAAAACTAAGAAATTTAAGAGAAGTATTTTGTCATGCAACACTTGTATATTGCTACCGGATAAATTGTGGAGAAATGGCAAGTAATACCTATGGAACAGCAAAATATAGTGGAATATTAGGAAATGAATTAAAAACGGTAATTACTGTGAATATAGAAGATAGTACGAAGTTTGAGGTAGTCACTTATTTTCAGGCAGATAAAGTAGATAGTCAAACCGTTTCTACTGCTGCCGAATTGATAGACAATGACTATGTGAATTTTAAAAAAGATGCGACATTGCAAGCGACGGCAGGAGAAGTATTTACAGGCGGAACAAATGGAGAAGTCACAGGGGAAGCACATCAAAGTTTTTTAGATAAAATAGAAAGTTATGCGTTTCATTGTCTTTGCTGCCCTTCTATGGATAAGACAACGAAATTGCTTTATCTTGCTTTTACAAAGAGAATGAGAGAAGAAATTGGAGCGAAGTTTCAGACGGTTGTTTATCGAGAAGAAGCTGATTATGAAGGTGCGATCAATGTAAAGAATAAAGTAGAAGATAAAACAGCAAGTGAGAGTTCTCTTGTATATTGGGTAGCAGGTGCAATCGCAGGTTGTGCGATTAATAAGAGTAATACAAACAAAATATATGATGGAGAATATTCCATCTATACAGATTTTCGGCAAGAAGAGCTAAAAACGGCATTACAAAACGGCGAATTTGTGTTTCATAAAGTTGGACAGGAAGTAAAAGTATTATCGGATATTAATAGCCTTATCAGCTTTACCAATGAAAAAAGCGAGGATTTTCAAAGTAATCAGACGGTTCGAGTATTGGATCAGATAGCGACGGATATAGCCAGCTTATTTCATAAAAAATATTTAGGAAAAATACAAAACAATGCAAGCGGCAGAGCCTCTTTCTTGGTTGATTTGATCACTTATTATAAAGAATTAGAAAATCAGCAAGCAATCGAAGGCTTTGAAAGAGAAGATATTGCGGTTGAAAAAGGAAACGATAAGAAATCCATTGTGATTTATGGTGCAGTGACACCAGTAAATTGTATGGAGAAATTATATATGACAGTCGTGGTTGCTTAGAAAGAAAGGAAGAAAAGATATGATCTATATGAACGCACAAGAAGCGCCCGCAGCTAATCAAGCGGAGTGTTATGTAACCATAAATGGACAGATGCATCGGGCGATTTACGCCAAAGATTTTGAAGCGAAGATGAATGTGACATCAAAAGAAGTGCCTTCTTTGGGGCGAAATATGAAAGGTAGAAAAGTAACAGGTGGAGAACTGAAATTTACCATGACGATCTATAAAGCCACAGAAGTCTTTATTGATATAGTAGAAGAATATAAGAATACAGGGTTTATGCCTACCTTCGATATTCAGGTAACAAATGAAGATAAAGTGACCAGCATCGGGAGAAGTACAAAGATTTATAAGGATTGTGTGATAGATGGAGATTTAATTTTATCTGCTTTTGATGCAGCAGGAGATTTTATAGAACAAAAAATAGAAGGCTACTGTAATGATTTTGAAAGCCCTGAAAAATATAGTGATTTACCGGGAATGTTTTAAATAGGAGGAGAAAAAGATGAGTGGATTAAATGCTTTTTTTAAAAAGAATAAGAAGGAAAGAGCAACGGTAAAATATGCAGCAAGTAAAGATTTTGTAGATGAAGAAGGAAAGGTAATCGAATGGGAGATAAGACCTTTAAAGTCGAAAGAAGCAGATCGAATCAGAGAAGAGTGTACTTCTATCGAGGCAAAAGGAAAAAAGGTAGCGGTAGATAATGGAAAATTTAATCGTATGGTAGCAGCAGCTTGTACGGTATTTCCCGATCTAAAAAACGCAGAGTTGCAGGAAAGTTATGGCGTTTTAGGAGCAGATAATTTGATACAGGAATTATTAGATCAGGATGGAGAATATCAGCAATATTGTAAGAAAGTATTGGAAATTAGCGGATATGAAGTGAATGATGGGGGATTGGTAGAAGAAGCAAAAAACTAATTAAAGAAGGCGATAGTGATGCCGTATGTTATCATTATTGCCTTCATAAATTTCATTGGACACCGAAAAAGTATCGAAAATTAGGAAAAAAAGATAAGGCACTTATACTTGCGTCCATACAAGTAAAAGTGGAACAGGAAAAAGAAGAAAAAGAAAAAGCAGAAAGAGAAGCGAAGAGAGGAAAAAGATAATGAAACAAATTTTAATGATGCAAAGGGGCGTTTGAGAAATCAAGCGCTTTTTCTTTGATCCGAAAGGAGAGAATATCATGTATGAGTTTTATTTAGATAAAATTCTGCTGCCAGTCAACCCCAAAAAGTTATCCATGAAAATTAAAAATCAAAATAAAACAATCACTCTTCTTAATGATTATGAAATGTCTATTTTAAAACCAGCAGGTCTAACGGAAATAAATTTTGACTGTTTATTTCCAAATGTATCTTATCCTTTTGCGAGATATTTAAACGGTTTCCAGAACGCAAGTTATTATCTTAAATTTTTAAAGGAATTAAAAAACAGTCAAAAACCATTTCAATTCCTTATCAATCGTACTCTTCCGAATGGTTCTTTGTTATTTAACACAAATTTAAAAGTATCCCTAGAAGATTATACGCAAACAGAAGACGCTTCCGAGGGATTTGATGTGACCGTATCTGTGAAATTAAAGAAATATGTCGAGTTTAAAACAAAAAAGATAGAATTAAAATCTGGAGAAGATGGCACAGAAATAAAAGAAGAAAGTCAGAGAGAAACGACAAACGCTCCTAGCGCAAGTGACTATATCGTAAAGAAGGGGGATTGCCTTTGGAATATCGCTAGACATTTTTATGATGATGCAAGCTACTGGAAAAAAATTTATAAAGCAAATCAAGATAAGATCAAAAATCCAAACTTGATTTATCCGGGACAGGTTCTGATTCTGCCAGCAAAGGAGGGATGACATGGAGATTCAACTTTTTTTGGATAGCAGTCAAGGAGATATTGCCTATGAAGCAGTGGTAGTAGGAGAAATAGAATGGAGTATCGAACGGGCAGGTGTTCCGGGGAAACTTTCTTTTTCAGTAGTGCAAGATGAAGTTTTGCAAATAGAGGAAGGAAATGCGGTGAGAGTGGTAGCAGATGGAGAAAATATCTTTTTTGGCTATATTTTTACGATAAAGCGGGATAAAAACAAAAAGGTATCTATCACCGCATATGACCAGTTAAGATACTTAAATAACAAAGATAGTTGCCTTTATGAAAACGAAACAGCTTCTAGCCTGCTTACAAAGATAGCACAAGATTATCAATTAAAAATAGGAAAAATAGAAGATACTCACTTTATCCTTCCACAAAAATCAGAAACAAATCTTTCCTTATTTGATATTATCCAAAATGCTTTAGATCAGACGTTACTAGGAACAGGAATCTTATATTGCCTTTATGATGATTTTGGTTCTCTTATGTTAAGAAAACTAGAAGACTGGAAAATTCCTATTCTGATAGAGAAAGAAACTTCACAAGATTTTGAATACACGAGTTCTATTGATACCGATGTTTATAATCAGATAAAACTCACTTATGATAATGGAGAAACAGGAACAAGAGAAGTCTATCTGACTAAAAATAGTGAAGATATTCAGCGCTGGGGTGTGTTACAATATTATGATACCATAGAGGAGCAGGAAAATGGACAAGAAAAAGCAGATAAGTTATTAGAGCTTTATGACACAAAATTAAAAACTATCAAGATAAAGGGGGCGTTCGGAGATTTTCGAGTTAGAGCAGGAGCATCGGTAATCGTATCTCTGGACTTGACAGACACAAAATTAGAAAACTATATGCTCTGTGAGAAAGTCACACATAAGTTTAGCAACAGTCAACATACGATGGATCTGACGCTAAAAGGAAGAGGTGAGTTCTATGGCTGATACAAGTGTACTCTTAAATCTTATTAAGAAGACAGCAATCGAAGTGATGAATACCGCACAACCTTGTACTTTACAATATGGGACAGTAAAGTCTATTCATCCTTTGCAGATAGCATTAGATGAGAATGGAAAAATAGTGCTGACAGAAAGTTTTCTAGTCCTAACAAAAAATGTAAAGGATCAGGAAGCGACAGCAGAGATAGAAGGAGAAGAAAAGACCATAAAAATAAAAAATGGACTAGAAGCAGAAGACAGAGTTTTATTATTACGGATGCAGGGAGGAAGCCAATATATTGTGTTAGATAAATCATAAAAAGGAAAAGAAAAAGATGATACCAAATAGTAGAAAAGAGTTTGGACAAACATTTATCCGTACAGAAGAAACCAGCCATACTTACCATATGAATGAAACAGAAGCCAGTATTGTTGGAGAATGTGATGGAATGGATGCTGTCATTCAAGCCGCGGATAAGATTTTAAGTACAGAAAGATACCAGTATGCTATTTATAGTTGGAATTATGGGATAGAATTGGCTGATTTGGTCGGTATGCCTCTTTCTTATTGCATGGCAGAATTAGAAAGAAGGATAAAAGAAGCACTTCTTATGGATGATCGGATAAAAGAAGTCAAAGATTTTACGTTTCAGCAAATGGGGAAACGGAGTTTAGAAGTGAAATTTACCATCATCAGTACAAAAGGAGCAGCAGAAATGGAAAAGGAGATGGATCTATAAGTGTTTGAAACTAGAACCTATGAATACCTCATGAAAAAATGTTTAGAAAGAGTGCCAAATAATGTAGATAAAAGGGAAGGAAGTATTATCTATGATGCTCTTTCGGCAAGTGTAGCAGAATTAGCACAACTATATATAGAAATAGATTGGACACTAGATCAATGTTTTGCAGATACCGCAGAAAGAGAATATCTGATTCGTAGAGCAAAAGAGAGAGGGCTAGAACCATACCAAGCAACCTATGCTGTTTTAAAAGGAGAATTTGATATAGAAATTCCGTTAAATGCTCGCTTTCGTTTAGGAGAATATAACTATCAAGCAATAGAAATCATAGACGATTCTGCTCATACTTATAAAATGCAATGTGAAACAATAGGACAAGAGGGAAATCGACATTTTGGAAAGCTAATTCCTGTTGAACCAATAAAAAATTTAAAGAAGGCAGAATTAACAGAATTACTTATTCCTGCACAGGAGGAGGAACTTACAGAAGCCTTTCGAGAGAGATATTTTAATTCTTATCATACAAAGGCTTTTGGAGGAAATAAAGCAGACTATAGAGAAAAGATAAAAGGAATAGCAGGGGTAGGAGGATGTAAAATTAGAAGAGCAACCAATCGAGAAGGAGAACCACAAGGGGGACAGGTAACCGTTATTATCATTAATAGTGAATACCAAGCCCCTAGTAAGGAACTAATAAGATTGGTACAGGATATCATAGATCCAGAAGTATCACAAGGAGAAGGAGATGGATTAGCGCCAGTTGGACATGAAGTACATATTTTTCCAGTGGAAGAAGTGCAGATCAAGATAGAAACAAATATCAAATATCGCACAGGATACACATTTTTAGGTTTAAAAAGC